>JAJRYM010000034.1 GCA_024275775.1 Nitrospirota bacterium | reverse complement strand
TCCGCAGGCATGGCCTGGATTTCATCGAAACCGCCCTTCCGCTTGTTGGCGTGCGTGTAAAGAATCAGCGGGGATTCAATAACCGTAAGACGGACAAACGGAACCGAACTGAAAGCGCTGAGAAATTCCGGACAGTTCCATTGGATTTTTTTTGTAAGCATCCCCATCTTGGAGCCGGCCGGCAACTGCCTGTAAACACGCGGATACTTTCCCAGCAGGTTTTTACCCACCCTCCTGTGGGTGGAAAGAATAAGCGATTTAAAGTTTTCGCTGGTTTGCAGAAACTGGGCGTGGAAAACGTCGCTTTTGGTCTGCTCTTTACTGACGGGGATTTCAAAATATATAATCCTTTCAAGCCTGCGCCAGAAATTGTAAAGCTCTTCCTTAAATTCGTTAACCCTTTCCGGCTTGGAAAGAACCGACGCGAACTCCTCGTTCATACCGCTTATCTCGTCCGCCGTATGGCCGGCCAACAGCCGAAAGAGATTAACCATTACGGAGGCTATTTCCCCGTCGCTTTTGCCGGGAGAAGATTCCTTAAGAAAAAGGTATAAAAGGCTTTTCTTGCGGGATAGCTTTGCAATAAAGCGGGACAGAATATCGCCGAACAGCTCGCTTCCCAGAAGCTGGGCGGGGGTATCGCAAAACAGCGCGGAATACTCGATTATGAGTTTCCTTTCCCTGAAGCGATAAGGTTGTTTTAGATTAGACATAGATAGATTCCTGTAAAAATTTCGTTATTAAGAAAAAGACGGCCGGCAGGCAACAGGCCGGGATTGCCGGTTCTGCGGAAATGCCGGCGAACCGTAACGAATGAGCTTACTCATTATAAGGGCCGATTTTTCTGAATTTATCGCGCCGGTGCGCCACAAGCTCTTCGGGACTCATGGCGGTGAGCTCTTTCAGGTTTCTCCTTAACGCCCTCCGAAGCATGTGGGAGGCCCGCATAGGGTTCCTATGGGCCCCGCCTATAGGCTCGCGTACGATTTCATCGATTATGCCCTGAGCAAGCAGATCCTGCGCCGTCAGAGATAGAGCTTCGGCCGCTTCAACCGTTTTCGCCTGGTCTTTCCAGAGAATGGCGGCGCACCCTTCGGGAGATATTACCGAATAGACGGCGAACTCCATCATCAGCACCCGGTTCCCGACCCCCATGGCAAGTGCTCCTCCGCTTCCGCCCTCGCCTATTACCACGCAGACAATCGGAACGGATAAACAGGCCATTTCATAAAGATTCCTCGCCACGGCTTCCGCCTGCCCTCTTTCCTCGGCCCCAATGCCGGGGTAAGCGCCGGGCGTATCCAGAAGAGTGATTATCGGCGTTCTGAATTTATTGGCAAGTTGCATTAACCGAAGGCTTTTTCTGTACCCTTCCGGATGCGCCATGCCGAAATTGCGATACATTTTTTCTTTCGTATCGCGCCCTTTCTGCTGGCCTATTATCATTACCGGCTGGTCGTCCATCGTGGCGAACCCGCCTATTATCGACGTGCCGTCGCCGAAGCGCCTGTCGCCGTGCAGTTCCACGAAATCGGCGGTCATTTCATCTATATAATCGAACGCGTACGGTCTGCTTGGATGTCTGGCAAGCTGGGTTTTCTGCCACCGGTTCAGATTTGAGTATGTTTCCAGGCGAAGCTGGTTTACTTTTTTGTGCATCTTTCTGATTTCCGAAGAAAAATCGGCCTCTTCGCCTTTAGAAACAGCGCGTAGCTCTTCCAGCTTTTTTTCAAGCTCCATTATTTTTTTCTCAAAATCAAGAAACGATGCGGCCATGCGGAACATTTTAACAAAAGATTTATCGTTTACCACCCGGCGTTCTCTCTATTTCATATTTGGCGGCTTCTCAATGCGCTTAATATCGACTAGAATTCCAACTATGAGCATATTAAAAATTTATACGACTTCATGGTGTCCCGACTGCCATATGGCGAAGCGGGTTCTTGAGGAAAAAAATATCGAGTTCGACGAAATTGATATTGAAGACAATCCTGAAGCGGTGGAGACAATCATAACCGCCAGGGGTAAGCGCGTGGTGCCGACGCTTGAATACAACGGAAAGTTTATTGACGGCAATCATTTTGAGAGAAACAGATTTGAGCAGGAGCTTGAAGAGCTTCTCGCCTGATATTTTCTTTCCACCCGCGCTTCGTTTGGATTTGATGCGGATACCGGCTTGTCTGTTATCATGAACCGGAATATGCAGGGGGGAAAGCCGATATGAACGACATTAAAATCGATTACACAAACGCCATGGCGGACGCCATAGGGAAAAAACACGGCGTTTCGGAAAGCGAACTCGACGGCCTCGCCCCGCAGGCGAAAGAGGCGCTCCTCTGGCTTCAGGAATTAAGGGCGCAAAAAACTGTAGGATTTTTCGACCTTCCTTCCATCGATACCGCGCCGTTCAAAAAATTCGCGTCGAGGGTAAGAGAAAAATATGAAAACCTCGTCGTTCTCGGCATAGGCGGCTCCGCGCTTGGAACAACCGCCGTTCATTCGGCCCTCAATTCGGCCGTATGGAACCTGCAAAGAAAAAGAAAACGCAACGGCTACCCGAAACTATTCGTGCCGGATAACATAGACCCGGACTGGTTCGACGAGATATTAAGGCACGTCGACCCGAAAAAAACATTGTTCAACGTCATTTCCAAATCCGGCTCAACGGCCGAAACCATGAGCCAGTTTATGATTGTTCACCACCACCTGAAAGAGAAGCTTAAAGGCAAATGGAAGAAAAAGGTTATTCTCACAACCGACGCCGAAAAAGGGGTGCTAAGGGAAATCGCCGGTGAGTTCGGCCTTACGACGTTCAACGTGCCGGATAACGTAGGGGGGCGATTTTCGCTTTTCACGGCCGTCGGGCTTGTTCCGCTGGCCTGCGTGGGCGTTGATATAGACTCCCTGCTCGCGGGCGCCGCAAGCATGGCCGAACGCTGCTTAAACAAAAATCTACGGGAAAACCCCGCTCTTCTTTTCGCCGCACTGCACTATCTCGCCGACACCAAAAAGAAAAAATCGATAAGCGTGATGATGCCGTATTCCTCGAAACTGGCCGGAGTGGCGGACTGGTATCGCCAGCTGTGGGCGGAAAGCCTCGGCAAACGTTACGACCTAAACGGAAAAGAAGTAAATACCGGACAAACGCCGGTGAAAGCGCTTGGCGTAACCGACCAGCATTCACAGGTTCAGCTATATGTGGAAGGCCCTTTCGACAAGCTGGTAACATTTATCGAAGTGGAAAACTTCAACCGCGAATCTGTTATCCCTGCTGTGTTCACGGATAAGCCGACCCTTCAATATCTGGCCGGTAAATCGCTTAATCAGCTTATCGCCACTGAGATGAAGGGCACCGAATATGCCCTTACAACCCACAACAGGCCGAATTTAGCCATACGGCTCCCGAAGCTCGACGCGCACACTCTCGGCCAACTGCTTTTCATGCTGGAAACCGCCACGGCTTTCGCCGGGAAACTTTATGGAATAGACCCTTTCGACCAGCCGGGAGTGGAGTTCGGTAAAAAATATACCTATGCGATGATGGGCCGGGACGGCTACGAGCAGTTAAAAGGCGAGCTTCTTAAAAGCGCCGGAGCCGAAAAAAGAAAAACGGTCTGAAGCTTGCCTCGGCGGCAACGCCTAACGCTATTCTATGATTCTATGTGAAGCTCTTTTATGAGGCGGGAAAGATAGGTTCGCTGAATGCCCAAAACTTTCGCGGCTTCCGTTTTGCTTCCGCCTATCGTTTCAAGCGTTCTCTTGATGAATGACGCCTTGAACATATCCTGCGCCTCTTTAAGCGACAATCCAACATCGGTTGTCTTATGCTCCAGCACTTCGTACGGCAGGTCGGACATCTGTATAACCTTGCCGCTTCCCATTATCATGGCCCGCTCCACGACATTCTCAAGCTGGCGAACATTGCCCGGCCAGTTGTACGCCTCCATAACATCCAGCGCATCTTTCGAGAAGCTCTCGGTTTCATATCGAGAATTTTTCAGGAATTTTTGAAGAAAGTAGTTCGCCAGAATCGGAATGTCGTCTTTCCGCTCTTTCAGATCCGGCATCTTTATTCTCACAACGTTCAGGCGGTAATACAGATCTTCCCGGAATTCTCCTTCTTCGACGAGTTGCTCTATATCCCTGTTCGTGGCCGCTATTACCCTAACATCCACGTTGACGGGGGTTACGCCCCCTACTCTGTTAAGCGTCCCTTCCTGCAGAACCCGCAAAAGCTTGGTCTGCATATTTTGCGATGTTTCCGCTATCTCGTCCAGAAAAATTGTGCCCGTATCGGCCGCTTCAAACAGACCTCTCTTGCGCCGGTCTGCCCCGGTGAAAGCCCCTTTTTCGTAACCGAAAAGCTCGCTTTCCAGAAGCGTTTCAACAAGCGCCCCGCAGTTTACCGCGATGAAAGGCCCTTCCTTCCGCTGGCTGGTGTTATGAATATACCGGGCTATCAACTCCTTGCCGGTTCCGCAACTGCCGGATATGAGAACCGACGCCCTTGAACGCGCAACTTTCGAGCAGTCGGAAAGAACTTTCTTGAATATGGGGCTTTCCCCCACAAGGCTCATTTTACTGTTCAGCTCTTCCTTAAGCCGGATGTTCTGCCTGTCCACCGAGGAATACATCCTAGCCTTTAAAATAGCGGAAGCGGCCAATTCGCTGAAAACATTAAGAATTTCCAAGTCTTCTTTTGTCAGAACACTGCCGTCATCGTGATCGATTATTTCGATTACACCTAAAACCTTCTCTCCAACCATCATAGGAGAGCAGGCTATCGAGTTTGTTGCAAACCCGACTTCTTTCGCTATCCTGCCCTGCCACCTCGGGTCTTCCTGTACGTTCGTAACCAGTAACGGTTGCTTGTGTTCAGCCACCCAGCCGGCAATACCTTCGCCCCTTTCCAGCTCGTACCGTTTTACTTCTTCACTCTTGTCGCCGGTCGTTATGTGGAAATACAGCTTGCCGGTCTGCTCATCTTTAAGAAGAAGAGAACTGGCCTTGGCATTCATGATTCTGGTGGCCGTATTGATGATAACTTCAAAAAGATTTTCAACATCTATTACGGAGTTGACTATCTCAGATAATTCTTTAAATACTTTTATACGCTGGTCAAGCATTTCCCCTCACTCTCTATATGATGTACAGTTTATCACACTCTTATGAATTCCAATATAACATTATTTAAGAAAAGTACACCTTTTGCGTTTAAGCCGGCTCTCTCCTGACTGAGCCAAAGGAGGCCCAACGACTCCAACCTGTTTAAAACAGTCCTGTATTCCTTTAAGAAATCAATATTAAACCTTTGATTAATATCACTAAATTCTAAATCTATTTCAATCAGCCTTAATCTCATCAAAAGATAATTCTCAAGTTTCTGATTATCGTTTTCCTCAATAATTCGGGCGGCACTGCCGGCAATAACTCCGTTTATGTACTCTTCCACACTTTCCGGATTGCAAAACCTTTTGCCCCGCAGAAAGGAATGGGAAGCGCTTCCCAAGCCCAGAAAATCGTCGCCGAGCCAGTAGCCGAGGTTATGCCCGCATTCTTTTCCTTCCTTGGCGAAGTTGGATATTTCGTAATGCCGGTATCCGGCGGAGACGAGTTTTTCGCGGATAACGTCGTACATTTCCACAAGCAGTTCGTCATCCGGCAAAACCACTATCCCTTTTTCGCTCCATTCATGAAAAGGCGTTCCCTCGGCAACCGTCAACTGATAGGTGGAAATATGTTCGGGCGCAAAACCGAGAAGGTACCCGACATCCTTCTCGACCTCCTCCACCGTCTGCGCCGGGACGCCGAACATCAAATCCAGCGAAAGATTATCGAACCCAGCCTTCCGGCTGTTATCAATCGCCGTGGCCGAAACATCCGGGCCCCCTCTTCTGCCAAGCGTTTTGAGATGTTTTTTATTAAAACTCTGCACGCCGATGCTCAGTCTGTTAATGCCGGCCGAGCGGATATCCTCCAGATAAGCTAAATTGCCGGTGGACGGATTCATTTCCATCGTCACTTCCGCTTCATCAGCAAGTCTGAATTTCCGGGCGACGGCGTTCAGTACCGTTTCAATCCGGTCGGCGGAAAGCATAGAAGGCGTTCCTCCGCCGATGTAGACAGTCTTGACGGCAATCTCCGGCGCTCGCTCGATTTCACGCAGTAGCGCGTCCGTATACGGCTCAATCAGGGCGTCCCGGCCTGCAAACGAAGCGAAATCGCAATAACCGCATTTCGTATCGCAAAACGGAATATGGATATAAAGACCCGCTCCCTCTTTCATCCTGAAATATTAAAGCGATAACATCCCGTAAAGCAATAGAATGGGAGCATGAG
>JAJRYM010000033.1 GCA_024275775.1 Nitrospirota bacterium | reverse complement strand
GTGGGCGGAGCGATAGTCAGAAGAAATGAAGGGAGAAACAACCGGTGAAAATTTACAGAAACAGAGGCATCGCCTTTTTCGCAATCGCCGTTCTGATGCTTGCGGGACCGTTGGCCGTGCTTCATGGCACAGCCGTCGCCGCCGAGCACGAGGGGCATCAGGAACATGAAGGAGAGCATGGCGGAGAGCACGGAGAAGAAAGCCTCAAGCTGAGCAATGATGAAATAAAGGAGTTCGGGATAATCATCGCCGTTGCCGGCCCCGGTAAAATTGAAAGGCATATAAACCTGCCCGGAGAAATCAAGCTGAACGCCGATAAAGTAGCGCACATCGTCCCGCAGGTTGCCGGCATTGTAAGAAAAATCTACAAACGGCTTGGAGACCGCGTGAAAACCGGCGAGCTTATGGCCGTGCTTGAAAGCAGGGAGCTGGCGGACGCCAAATCCGCCTACTTCGTGGCGCAAGAGAGGCTTGCGCTGGCGCAGGCCATACTGGTTCGCGAGAAGAAGCTGTGGAAAAAGAAGATATCGGCCGAGCGCGATTACCTTAAAGCGAAGCGCGACCTGGCCGAAACGAGAATAGAACTGAACACCGCCGAGAAGAAACTTCACACCCTCGGTATTATCGAAAAGGCGTTAAGGAGACTTTCAAAGGAATCGCCTATGCAGTTCAGCCGATACGAAATTCGCTCTCCGTTTGCCGGCACGGTTATCGAAAAACATATCACAATCGGCGAAATGCTGATGACCCACTCGAAAGCGTTCGCGGTTGCCGATCTTAGCAACGTCTGGGTAAATATGAACGTTTACCAGAAAGATATCCCGTTTGTGGCCTTAGGGCAAAAGGCGAGAATCTCTACAGCCCACGGCATTCTGCACAACGAGGGGCCGATTTCATACATAAGCCCTCTCGTGGGTGAAAAAACCCGCACCGCCATAGCCCGCGTCGTACTGCCTAATCTTGACGGACGGTGGAAACCGGGAATGTTCATAAACGCAAAAATAATCGTTGAAGAAGTCCCGGCGAAGATAATGATTCCGAAATCGGCCATACAGACCGTAGAAAATAAGCCTACGATTTTTGTTCTGGATGCCGAGACCGGCAGGTTCGAACCGCGCCACGTTACCATCGGGAAAAGCGATGACGAATCGGTTGAGATCGTTTCGTCGCTGGAAAGCGGTGAAAAGTACGTCAGCCGGGGAGCGTTCATCCTGAAAGCGGAAATGGGCAAAGGCGAATTAGACAGCGGCCATCATCATTAAACAAGGGGATTCAACATGGAAAAACTGATTAATTTCGGGCTGAAGAACCGCCTGATAATGATGATGTTCGGCGTTTTCATTCTAATCGCGGGGTATCATAGCTATAAGCAACTGCCTGTCGACGCATTTCCGGATGTTTCACCTAACCTCGTTCAGATTTTCACCGAGACGGAAGGGCTTGCGCCGGAAGAAGTGGAAAAATACGTAACCTACCCTGTGGAAGTATCCATGAACGGACTGCCCGGGCTGGTTAATATACGGTCTATCTCGAACTTCGGGCTGTCGGTTGTGAATGTCTATTTCGAGGACGGCATGGACATCTACTTCGTCCGCCAGCTCGTGAACGAGCGACTGCAGGAAGCGCGAACGGAGATTCCGGCAGGTTTCGGGGACCCGATAATGGGGCCGATATCAACCGGTATGGGCCTGATTCTCTTCTACTATCTGGAAGACGAAACCGGCAAACGGTCCCTTGAGGAAATGCGAACCTTGCAGGACTGGGTCGTGAAATTCCATCTGCAGACCGTACCGGGAGTTACCGAAGTGCTCGGCATTGGCGGATACGTAAAGCAGTTTCACGTGGTTGTGGAACCTTCCGCGCTTCTCCGATACAACGTCTCACTGCCGGAGCTTGTTCAGAAAATCCGCGAAAACAATCTTAACGTCGGAGCTCAATTTCTTGAGAAGAACAGCGAAGAGTTCATCGTTCGGTCGGTGGGACTGGCATCCGACATAAGCGACCTTGAAAATATCATTGTAAAAGAGCTGGACGGTATTCCGGTTTTCCTGAAAGACCTCGCGGAAATCCGCATCGGCGGGGCGGTGCGCAGAGGCGTGGAAACCCGCAACGGCATCGAGGAGGTCGTCTCCGGCATGGTTATAAAGCTGTTCGGCATGAATTCATCCACCGTAATCGGCCAGGTGGAAGAAAAACTGGCGGAAATCAACAAGATTTTGCCGGAAGGCGTGAAAATCGTCCCTTACTATGAGCAAAAAGCGCTCGTTGACGCCTGCGTCCGCACCGTTACGAAAGCCCTTATCGCGGGGATTATCCTCGTAGTCATGGTACTGGTGGTTTTTATGGGCGCTGTCCGCCCAAGCGTGGTGGTGGCTACCGCCATTCCGTTTTCGGTGCTGTTTGCGATGATAGGCATGGATTTTTTCAATATCTCCGCCAACCTGATGTCTTTCGGGGGGCTTGCCATCGCGATAGGGATGCTGGTGGACGGAAGCATCGTCGTGGTGGAAAACGTGGAACGGCTTTTGAAAAACGCCGACCCCGCAGAGCCCCGGAGCCATGTGGTGGCTCGCGCCTGCGTTGAAGTGGTGCGCCCTATCGGCTTTGCCGGGGCGATAATCATAATCGTATTCCTTCCTCTGTTCACTCTGCATGGGGTGGAAGGGAAAATGTTCCGCCCGCTGGCCTATACGATAACGCTGGCGATGTTCGGCTCGCTGATGTTCACTATTCTCCTTTCCCCGGTACTCTCGCATCTCCTTATGCGAAGGCCGAAAAAGACGGCGGGAAAAGGAGAAGCCGGCGACATTCTGGTGGTGCGGCTGTTATTAATGCTGTACTCGCCGCTGGCGCGGTTTTTCGTGCGTCATCGCATCTCAGCCATTGTTCTCAGCCTGGCCCTTATCCTTACAGGGGCGTTTATATTTCCGAGACTGGGATCGGAATTCACTCCAACCCTGCAGGAAGGAACGCTGGTACTGCGCCTCACGATGGCGCCTTCCATCGCCCTTACGGAAAGCACGAAAACGACCCTGAAAGTTGAAAAACGGCTGATGAAAACTCCCGAAATTACCGGCGTGGTGAGCAGAATAGGCCGCGGTGAAGTGGGCGCGCATACCGACCCGGTAAACAGCGCCGAGATGTACATCCTGCTTAAACCGAAGAGCGAATGGCGGGTGCCGGGCGACCAGAAACAGCTGGAAGCTTCGATACGAAAGGAGCTTGGCGAAATCCCCGGAGTGCTTACCAACTTCACCCAGCCGATTGAGATGACAGTGGACGAACTTCTGGAAGGGGTGAAGGCGGAGCTCGCCATCAAACTTTTCGGCGACGATCTGGGCGTTCTGAAATCAAAGGCTGATGAAATAGCGCGGGTGGTGCGCAAGGTGCCCGGCGCGGTGGACGTGCAGATGGATCAGATAAGCGGCACCCCTCAGCTTCTGATACGCATCAATCGGCAGGCCATCGCAAGATATGGTCTGAACATTTCCGACGTGCAATCGGTTATCCGCGCCGCAGTCGGCGGCGAGCAGGCGGGACAGATATTCGAAGGGATACGCAGGTTCGATATACTGGTGCGCTATAAGCCCGAATACCGCAAAACGATGGAAGACGTGAAAAACATAATCATACGCGCGCCTAACGGCGTTACGGTTTCGCTGGAAGAGCTCGCGGCCATCAGTGAAATAATCGGCCCCAGGCAGATTACGAGGGAGAAAAACCAGCGGTTCATCACGGTTCAGCTGAACGTAACCGGCAGGGATATCGGCTCCTTCGTTCAGGAGGCGCAAAAGAAGATAGATAAAGACGTTGCCCTGCCGCCCGGCTATCTCGTTACGTGGGGCGGGCAGTTCCGCCTGCAACAGGAAGCCAATAAACGGCTGTTGGTGGTAATTCCCATCACACTTTTGCTTATCTTCTTTCTGCTGTTTTTCAGCTTCAAATCGCTGAAAAACGCGTTCCTCATAATTCTCAACATTCCGCTCGCTCTGGTAGGCGGAATAGTAGCTCTATGGCTGACGGGGCAAAATCTTTCGGTTCCGGCGTCCGTCGGCTTCATAGCCCTTTTCGGCATAGCGCTTTTAAACGGTATGGTGCTGGTTACCTATCTCAACCAACTGCTATGCGACGGCGTGCCGATGGATGAAGCCTGCGTGCGCGGGGCCTGCCTGAGGCTTAGGCCGGTACTTATGACCGCCGTAACCACCGCGCTCGGGCTTATACCGCTCGTGATATCAACCGGCACCGGAAGCGAGGTGCAAAGACCGCTGGCGACCGTCGTCATAGGCGGGCTGGTGACTTCTACGATACTTACACTGCTGGTCATACCGGCGATTTATAAATGGTTCGCCATAGATCCGCAGGACGAAAGCAGATCAATTTAAAAGGGAGGAAAAATGAAGGAAATCAAGGCCTACATCAAACAGCACAAGCTGACCGAAGTTACGATTGGGCTCCATTCCGTAAAAAACCTTACAGGAATGAGCGTCGTAAACGTGCGCGGTTTCGGCCGTAGCCGAAAACAGGGAGCTTCGGAATGGTTTTCAGACGAAGTGGCGGACTATGTCCGCCACGTGAAAATCGAAATCGTCTGCGAGGACGAGATGGTGGATGAAATAGTTTCCATCATCATTGAAAGAGCGCATACGGGGCTCCGGGGGGATGGAAGGATTTTCATATCGAATGTGGAGAGCGCCATCCGAATAGAAACGGGAGGCAAAGAAAACTCCGCTTAGTTTTAGCTTTCAGCCTGCCGGTGCCTTCCGCGCCGGCAGGCCGGAAGGCCCTGCCTCAATGTGAGGCTTTATTCATCTCCATATGCCTAAAAGTTAGGCACACTCAATTTCACCCCCTCCCTAAAGCCTTTAAATCCAAATATCTTCGCATTGGCATACCCATTGCTCTTATATACGAGTGATAAGTCTTAATAATTTTTTGGAGGATAAGACGGGGGGAGCTAAGGCCCTGTTTTCATCAAGGAGGATTTTTTATGAAAAAGATCGAAGCAATCATCAAACCCCACAAGCTGGACGAGGTCAAAAGCAAGTTGACCGAGCTGGGGATAACCGGAATGACCATCACCGAAGTAAAGGGTTTCGGCAGGCAAAAAGGGCATACGGAACTCTACAGGGGCACGGAATACAAAATCGATTTCCTCCCGAAAATAAAACTCGAAATGGTTCTTCCTGAAGATGCTGTCGATAAAGCGGTCGGGGCGATAGAAGAAACCGCGCGCACCGGCCAGATAGGGGACGGAAAAATTTTCATTTTCTCCGTTGAAGAAACAATAAGAATCCGAACCGGCGAACGCGGCAAAGAAGCCATATAAAGGAGGCGATAATGAAATTTCTCAAAACATTTCCTGTTGTACTATTCGGACTGCTGTTGCTCCCGGATGTTTCATTCGCCGAAGAAGCCGCGACAATAAACGGCGCCGACACAGCCTGGATGATCGTCGCCTCCGCAATGGTTATGCTGATGGTTCCCGGCCTCGCCCTTTTCTACGGCGGGATGACGCGGCAGAAAAACATCCTTTCCACTCTCATGATGAGCTTCATCGCGCTCGGCATCATCACCATTCAGTGGGTGCTGTTCGGATACAGCCTCGCTTTCGGCGGAGACGTGGGCAAAGTGATAGGCGACCTCTCCTACGTGGGGCTCAACGGCGTGGGGCTGGAGCCTAACGGCACCATACCTCATCAGCTTTTCATGGTGTTCCAGATGATGTTCGCCATTCTCACCCCCGCTCTTATTTCGGGCGCGCTGATTGACAGAATAAAATTCACCGCCTACGCGGCTTTCATCCTTCTGTGGTCCACGCTTGTTTACGACCCGCTCTGCCACTGGGTATGGGGCGGCGGATGGTTGAGCGATCTCGGCGCGCTGGATTTTGCCGGCGGGCTCGTGGTTCACATCAGCTCCGGCGTATCGGCCCTTGTCGTATGCGTTTACCTTGGCAAGCGCAAAGGATTTCCAACTGAAGCGATGCCTCCGCATAATCTTCCGATGACGCTTCTCGGCGCAGGCCTTTTATGGTTCGGCTGGTTCGGCTTCAACGCAGGCAGTGAGCTGGCCGCGGATGCCGCCGCATCTTCGGCGTTTGTCGTAACGCAGATAGCCGCCGGCGCGGGGGTTCTCGGCTGGGTAATCACCGAATGGATGCACCGAGGAAAACCGACCATACTCGGCGCGGCTTCCGGCGCGGTTGCTGGCCTGGTGGCCATCACGCCCGCGTGCGGATTTGTCGGCCCGCTTTCGTCGATAGTAATAGGCTTAGCCGGCGGCGCTTTGTGCTACCTCGCGGTAGTCGCGAAAAGCAGGTTTGGATATGACGACTCGCTCGACGTTTTCGGCGTGCACGGCATAGGCGGAACGATCGGCGCGATATTGACGGGCGTTTTCGCATCGGCGGCTATCGGCGGTACGGACGGCCTTCTCTTCGGCAATCCCAAACAGCTCGGCATACAGCTTGTCAGCGTCGCGGCGGCGTGGATTTACAGCTTCGTTGTAACTTTCATCATCCTTAAAATAATCGATGCGACCATCGGTCTGCGCGTTACCGAGGAAGAGGAAGTTCAGGGCCTCGACCTCACACAGCACGGCGAAGCCGGATACTCAATGTAGTTTCACCCCTCCCGGGTAAGTCACCCCTTCCCGTTCGGGGGGCTTCGAGAGAAGCTCCCCGAACCTTTTTAATAGGAAATATGAATTATGAAGATTGGTGTATTCCTGCTTCTTGCGGCACTGCTCGCGGGCGTTGATACCGCTTTCGCCGAGGAAATTCCGGACGCGCCGGATGTGCAGAACAACCTGAATTTCGTCTGGACGATCGTTGCCGCCAGCCTGGTCTTTTTCATGCAGGCCGGGTTTACCATGGTGGAAGTCGGGTTTACGCGGGCTAAAAACGCTTCCAATATCATTATGAAAAACCTCATGGATTTTTCAATCGGAGCGCTGGCTTTCTGGGCCATAGGTTTCGGTCTGATGTTCGGCGCCACCAATACCGGCTGGTTCGGCACAGACGGATTCTTTCTGAGCGATTTCATCACCGATAGCGACCCGTGGCTCTACGCGTTCTGGATGTTTCAGGTTGTATTCTGCGCCACCGCCGCCACCATCATTTCGGGAGCGGTCGCGGAAAGAACAAGATTCATCGGCTATCTGCTGTACACCGTGGTTATTTCCGCGATCGTCTATCCGGTTTTCGGCAGCTGGGCGTGGGGCAGTCTTTATCATGGGCAAGGCTGGCTGGAAGATCTTGGGTTCATCGATTTCGCCGGCTCCACCGTTGTGCACAGCGTGGGAGGCTGGGCGGCGCTTGCCGGCGCGATAGTCGTCGGGCCGCGGCTGGGCAAATTCAACTCGAAGGGCGAGCCTAAACCGATACTCGGCCACAACCTCCCGCTGGCCGCGCTCGGCGTGATGATTCTATGGTTCGGCTGGTACGGTTTCAATGCGGGAAGCACAACCGCAGGAAATTCCGATATAGCTCTCATAGCTGTTAACACCACGCTCGCGGCCGCGGCCGGCGCAATTTTCGCCATGGTGACGGCGTGGATTTTTTACGGCGTGCCGGATGTAGGGATAAGCCTTAACGGCGCGCTTGCCGGCCTCGTCGGCATCACTGCGGGATGCGCCAACCTCGCTCCGGTTTTCGCGGTGATTACCGGCGCGGCGGCGGGAATTATAGTAGTTATCTCTGTGGCGATTGTGGAAAAATTTAAAGTGGACGACCCCGTGGGGGCGGTTTCCGTGCACGGCGTTTGCGGCGCGTGGGGAACGCTTGCCGCCGGGCTGTTTAACAGCGGAAACCTGTTTTCGGCCAAGATTATCGGCGTACAGCTTCTGGGTATAGCGGCCTGCTTTATCTGGGTATTCCCAACTACATATATCGCGTTCAAACTGATAGATAAGCTTGTGGGACTGCGCGCTTCCGACGAAGACCAGTACAACGGCCTCGACTTCAGCGAGCACGGGGCGACGGCCTATCCCGATTTCTCCGTCACCATGACGCACTAGCGAAAATATGGCTCCGATACGCGGCGAAAAGATTCTCAGAAAGACAAACCGGAAGGTTGTCGCTTTCACCGCCATAGCTACGACCATGCTTCTAATCTTTTCCTATACTTTTCTTACATGGTCGGTCGGCTTCACTTCGTCGGTGGATTTCTGCACGGTGAACTGCCACGAGATGGGAAGCTCTTTCCGCGAGTGGCAAACTTCCACGCATTACGATAACGATACCGGCGTTGTGGCCGAGTGCGCCGACTGCCATCTTCCCACCGGTTTCGTGCCCAAGATAAAAGCGAAAATCTATTTCGGCATAAGGGATACCGTTTCCCACTATTTCGGCGATCCCGAAAACCTTGATAGAAAACTTCTGGCGGAATCGGCCGCCGCGAGCATAACCAACGATTCCTGCAGAAAATGCCACAAGAATCTGTTTCCTTCCGGCCTGCCGCGCGGAGGCCGCCTCGCCCATTCAAGAGGGGTGGAGGGCGAGGAAGGCAGGTGCGTGAAATGTCACAGGCAGATGGTGCATCAAAGCAATCTTTATTTCGGATGAGAGGAGTGTTCCAATGCGTATAAAAGCGTTTTTCGTATTCAGTTTAATCCTTATCGGGGTTGCCGTCCAAACAGCCGAAGCGAGGCAAAGCACGGCGCGGGCCAGAGAGGAAAAAATTGCCGCAAAATGCGTAACCTGCCATGAAAAAAAATCGCCGGGCATCGTAAACGACTGGCGTAAAAGCCAGCACTCCCGCGCCCGCGTTACCTGTTACGACTGTCATAAAGCGGAAAAAACGGATCTCGACGTGCAGGAACACGAAGGAGCTCTGATTTCCGTTATCGTAAGCCCAAGGGACTGCTCCCGATGCCATCCTAAAGAGGTGCGCGAATTTCAGGAGAGCCACCACGCGAAGGCCTCCACGTTTTTAAGCAAAGAGACTCCCGAAGGGCGGATTATGGATAACGTCCTCGGTTATCAGGTGGAAGGCAAAGCCGCGGCCGCCGTCGGCTGTGAGAAATGCCACGGCTCGAAAATAGAGCTCGGCCCGAACGGCACCCTTACAGCGGCCACCTGGCCGAACACCGGCATAGGAAGAATCAACCCGGACGGAAGCACAGGCTCCTGCACCGCGTGCCATACAAGGCACAAGTTTTCAATCGGCGAGGCGAGAAAGCCGGAAACGTGCGGCACCTGCCACATCGGGCCGGATCATCCGCATATAGAAATATACATGGAATCCAAGCACGGCGTTATCTATCAAAGCGAAAAGGATACGTGGGACTGGGATATAGCCGGAAGCAACTGGGACGCGCAGTATTATCGCGCGCCGACCTGCGCCACCTGCCACATGTCCGGCATAGGCGATGTGGAAACTACGCATAACGTAAGCACGCGGTTGTCGTGGTATCTGGCGAAACCGAGAAGCTATCCGCGCGACAACTGGGAGGAAAACCGGAAGACAATGCAGAAAGTCTGCCTGAACTGCCACTCGATAAATTGGGTGAAAGGATTTTACACGCAGGGCGATGAGGCGATTCATCTCTACAACGAGAAGTTTTACGACCCGATGAAAGCCCTGATGGACGGGCTGTACAAGGACGGACTGCTTACGAAAGCGAAATTCGACGAGGAGCTGGAATTCAAATTTTTCGAATACTGGCACCATGAGGGAAGGCGCGCCCGCGCAGGCTTTTTCATGATGGGCGCCGACTACGCCCAGTGGCACGGTTTCTACGAGCTGGGGCGCAACAAGCTGGAACTGGAACGGCTCATCAAAGAGCTCCGCGAAAAGAAGGGCAAGCATTAGCGAGCCGCTTTAGCGGGCCGACGGGCCGGTTTATTAAAAACATCTCCATGGAACCTCCATGGCAAGCGAGGAGATACCTATGCCTTATTTTAAGAGGATACGAACAGCTTTCCTGTTTACCGGCATTATTTTTATTACCGCCGGCTACGCGCAGGCGGTCGATTTTAAATTCGGCGGCTCCATAAGGCCCCGCTTCGAATTCGTCGATGAAGGGGCGCAGGGGCTGAAAGCGAATCAGGACGCTTCGCATACCACCATGCAGACGCGCATCAACGTGACGGCTGTCGTGGATAAGCAAACCTCCGTCTTCGTGCAGATTCAGGATGTCCGCACATGGGGCGGCGAAACCGCTACCACCGCCCCGCCGTCCATCACCCAGACCGGAACAGGCTCTTCGGGGAATCTGGATTTCCACGAGGCTTACCTCAAGCTGAACAATCTCTTTGATGCCGGCCTCAGCCTGAAGGTGGGGCGTCAGGAAATGGTCTTCGACGAGCACCGCCTCATCGGCAACATCGGATGGATTCAGCAGGGGCAGTCTTTCGATGCCGCGCGCGCCGATTTCCGGCTTGGGGTATTCGGCATAACCGCTTTCTATGCCGAGACGATTGCTAAAGATACGCACCCGACCCTAAAGAGCGATACACTGCCCGCTTCCGTCAGCAGTTTTGAATCGAGTTTTTCGGGCTTGCGCGCCACGTACAGCCTTGGCGGCAAGGATCGGATTACCCCCTATCTCTATTACGCCCTTAACCCCTCCCGTACCGGGGCAGGCCCGAAGACGACGCCCGACGTCGCTAAAAACATAACGTACGCCGGTATGTATATCGTAAAACATTTCGGAAAAATCCGCGCCCGCTTCGACGGCGCCTACGAATTCGGCGAAAAAAATGCCACAACCGATATCGAAGCTTTCATGCTAACCGCGTCGCTCGGCGCCGAGCTGAATATCGCACACGGCGCATCCGTAAGCCTGTGGGTAGATTATCTTTCCGGCGATGACGGAACGGACGCCACGAAAGATAATACATTCGATACGCCGTACGCCACCAACCACAAATTCTACGGCCATATAGATAAATTCCTGAATATTCCTACCGGCGGGCTGATTGATTATGTCGTAAAAACATGGATAAAACCTACGGCGAAGGTTAAACTCCTCGCCGACGGCCACGTTTTCAGAAGCCCGGAAGCCGTATCGGATCTCGGTGCGGAAATCGATCTTCAGGCCCGCTACGCGCTTGGAAAACATACCGTGATGGCGGTCGGCTACAGCCGGTTTTTCAGTGGCGATCCCGGAGCCGTCGGCGTGGGCGGCGACCCCTCGCTCGATTCCAACTGGACCTATGCCATGATCACCGTAAAATTCTAACTTCCCCCCGGCTTCGCCAAGGCTACGCCGTGGCAAGCCCGGCTTTGTCCGTCTCCGCTAAAGCGACGCCTTGCCCTGGCGTAGTACCGCTAACAGCGGCACGAAGCTTGGCGTGGCAAGCCCCCCGAGGCTGTCATCACGAAGTTCCCAAAGGGAACTGTGGTGATCTCGTGAAAGGAGAGATGG
>JAJRYM010000032.1 GCA_024275775.1 Nitrospirota bacterium | reverse complement strand
CTGTATTGCCGGCCGCGTCTGTGGCGGAGAGCTGAATCGTGTAGGTACCGTCAGCGGTGCCATCGGTTGCCGTTGCAATGGTAGTGCTTGTCGCGGTAGAGGTTCCGAACGTAATGGTTCCGGTTCCCGTGCCGGAGCCCAGATTACTCCAAACCTGACTAACAACCCCGGAACCGCCAACGTCGGTTGCCGTTCCGGCCTGCGTAAAGAGGGCGTTGGTGACTACGGCAGAGCCGGCGCTTACAGTCGGCGCTACGGTATCAATCGTCACGCTTACGGCCGCCGAGGCTGTGCCGGTATTGCCTGCCGCATCGGTGGCTTTAGCGGTAAGGGAGTACGTTGCGTCGGGGACAGAGCTGATCGCAATGCTCCATGTGCCGCCAGTCGCAGTGGCGGTGCCTAACGACGTCGTGCCGTTAAACAGCTCAACGGTGCTACCCGCTTCCGCCGTACCGCTTACGGTGGGTGTGTTGTTATTGGTAGCCGACCCGTCAGCCGGAGAGGTAATGGCGGGCGCGGCAGGAGCGGTTGTATCAACAGTTATGGCGAGACTGCCGGAATTTGACCATGTTCCGGCCGCATTGGTTTCCTGCACATATAAGGTATGCGCTCCCTCTGTGAGAGCCGTTGACGTAAACGAGGTTGATGTAGTCGCGGTGGCGCCTGTGGTGAGATCGCTGTTGTCAAGTTTGTAGCGATAGTCGCCGTTACCGCCGTTACCGCCGGAGGTCCATGACCATGTCGGCGTCGTATTGTTTGTCGGGCTTGCCGTGCCGGTAACTATCGGCGCGTTCGGCATGGTTGAATCGACGGTGATCGCAAGCGAACCGGAAACAGACCAGTTGCCTGCGGGATCCCGCTCCTGCACATCAAGAGTATGGACGCCATCGGCAAGAGCGGTAGAAGGTGTGAAGGAAGCGATGGTTGTTATTGTGGACCCTGTGGAAAGGTCAGCATCATTATCATCAAGCTGATATCTGTAAGTGCCGTTCCCACCGCCGCCGGTGACCCATGTCCATGTGGGGGTTGTGTTGTTTGTCGGGCTAACCGTGCCGGTAACTGTCGGCGCGGTAGGCGGAGTTGTATCCGGAGTGGCTGTCGTAACAGTTACGGTGCCGGCAACTGCAGCAACCTCATTGGTTATTACCGGGGTGCTGGTGGCGGAGCCTACAGTCGGCGTAGTGGTGCTACCCAGCTTTCCGTTCGCATCTATATCGTTGGCTATGGTGGTAACGAGGGCACCGAGGCCGGTGGAACCGGTTACTTTGGTAATCAGGGCGGCGAAATCAACGCCCGCAAGGGATGTTGTGGCGTTTACTCCGGATTCGCCTATATTGGTTTCGCCCACTGTGGTGCCGAGAACCATGACGACCGCCGACGTGAAGGCGTTTACGTTAACAGTTTTATTAGTGGCTGTAGCCGCTACGGGGGCCTTCAACTCCAGATTCCCCTTGACGACACGGATAATATAATCCTGCCCCGCGGGCACATCCACGGAGTAGGCGCCGCTACCGTCGGTGGTGGTGGTGGCTACGACGTTTCCCGAAAGATCGACAACCTCAACGGTGGCTCGAGCGATTGTAACGCCCAAGACCTGGGCGGAAAAATCGGCGGATGCCACGGACAGCGCTGTGACGGTATCATCGGCCGCAACGGTGCCCGAAAGGGTGACTGTTGAAGGAACGGCCGGCGCGCCACTGCCGCCACCGCCACATGCGGGCAGGGCCAGCATAAGCGCAAGGAGAACCCCGGCTACCAAGGAACCTGGATTCAAAGAAAGCCGCAAACCGTTTTTCCGTTTCAAACCTTTCTCCAACCCACTAGACTTTTCCCCTCTCCTGTAACCAAAGAACTTGTTACCGGATATCGCCATTTCTAATCTCCCTTAAATATAAAAATTTTTATCTAAATTTAGTGTAGTGGGGCAACAAACCAAAACCCCTGCCAAGGCGCAAAATTCACACCTGCTAACCGCAACGGCCATTTTTCCCCTTAATATACGTTTCTATAATAATGTGAAAATATCACGGGCTTATGGGGAAGTCAATGAAAAATCGGAGATTGCGATACCCCCTCCTTGCCACCGTTTCCCGGGAGATTCGGAACTTATTGTTCTGCATATTCATTATTTTCGCCCATGGTAATTATACCTATTATAGTTGGTAATTATACCTTTGTTATCAGTTGGCAAATCCTCGGCCGGCTGTTGTTTGCTGACAATGTAGATTACCACCGGCTCCTCGGCATAATAGAAATTATAATAGCGTTCTGTCGATTCGGTAAAAATATTATCCGCCATTCATGCGAAGCCGGCCATCCAAGGGTGGCATCGACCCTCAAAACTCTGTCTCGGAGCTATAGATTCTGCAAAACAGCGCGGCCATACAGCAAGGTTTCAGAATTATAAGCCCCTAGCTCGATATTCATGGCGGATGGCCTGACGGCCTCGCTCCATTGGGCTCCACTCACTTCCTAACCCAGCCTCAGGCCGGCTTGCCCTCCCTCATCGGTCGGGCCGGAAGTTCATTTTAGCTTCGCCTTCGGCTCGCAGAAACTCCCTCGACTATGGAAAGGTAAGGTAGGTCGTTTTAGTTTCGCCTTCGGCTCGCAGAAACTCCCTCGACTATGGAAAGGTAAGGTAGGTCGTTTTGATCCCTTTAGGGAATGTTTTTTATTTTTGGTGAGCCGTGCAGGGATCGAACCTGCGACCCGCTGATTAAGAGTCAGCTGCTCTACCAGCTGAGCTAACGGCCCACCGAGTTTTGTAATATAAAACATTTTCGGGAGCCGCGCCACGTCTGTTCACGGCACGCTCCCGAATATCTATACCCGGCTTTTCATTAGAGCACCGCGCCGTCGGCGGCCGACGAAACGATTTCCGCATACCGTTTCAGATAACCGCTTTTAATTTTCGGTTGCGGTTTTTTCCACGCTTTCTTTCGCTTTTTCAGTTCCGCCGCGCTTACTTTCAGCGCCAGCTTTCTTTGCGGTATATCGATCACAATCGTATCGCCGTTTTTCACAAGCCCTATAGGCCCGCCTTCCATCGCTTCCGGCGAGACGTGGCCTATGCACGGCCCGCGCGTTCCGCCGGAGAACCGCCCGTCAGTTATAAGCGCAACCGAATCGGAAAGCCCCATGCCGGATATGGCCGATGTCGCCGAAAGCATCTCCCGCATGCCGGGGCCTCCCTTGGGCCCTTCGTAGCGGACGATAATCACGTCGCCCGGCTTGATTTTCCCCATCATGATGGCGGTCATCGTATCTTCTTCGGAGTTGAAAACCCGCGCCTTGCCGGTGAATTTCATAACCTTTTCAGATACGGCCGACTGTTTTACAACCGCCCCTTGCGGCGCCAGATTCCCTTTGAGAATCGCTATGCCGCCTTCCTGCCGGTATGCGTTTTTGCGGGAGCGGACAACATCGTGATTGGCGATGCGCGCCTCACCGGCTATCTGCCGGATACTTTTACCGGTAACGCCGGTGGTGTTATGCAGAAGAGGCAAAAGCGATTTCAGCACGGCGGGTATGCCGCCGGCGTATTCGAGGTCTTCCATGAAATATTCGCCGCCCGGCCTTATTGCCGTTATCTGGGGAGTAGTCCTGCTCAGCTTGTCGAACACTCCTATATCAAGGTCAACCCCGGCATCGCGCGCCACGGCCGGAAGGTGCAGAACAGTATTTGTCGACCCGCCCAGAGCGAGATCCACCATCACGGCATTCTCGAAAGCCTGCCGGGTCATCACCTTGCGAGGTGTGATCCCTTTTCTTACCAGTTCCACAACCTGCTCGCCGCTGTCCATGGCAATCCGCCTTTTATTGGCGCTGGTGGCCAGGCCGGTGCCGCAACCAGTAATGGACATTCCCATCGCCTCGGTAAGGCAGGCCATGGTGTTTGCCGTGTACAGCCCCTGGCAGGAGCCCGGCCCGTCGCAGGTGCATTTTTCTAGCCCTTCAAGCTCCTTCGCGGATATCTCCTTTTTCTGCCGTTTGCCCACAGCCTCGAACGTATCCCGCACGAGTGAGCGCCTTTGCTGTTTGTACATACCGCTCTGCATCGGCCCGGCGGTAACGATTACGGCGGGGATGTTCAACCTGCCGGCGGCCATCAGCATGCCGGGGGTAATTTTATCGCAGTTGGTAAGGAAGATAACACCGTCGAAAGCGTGGGCTGTTAAAACGCATTCAATTATGTCGGCTATCAGGTCGCGCGTGGGAAGCGAATAATGCATCCCTATGTGGCCCATGGCTATGCCGTCGCAAATGCCGGGCACGGAAGTGTAAAACATCTGGCCGCCGCCGGAGTGAACCCCTTTTTCGATATACCTTTCCAAATCCCGCATGCCTGAGTGGCCGGGGATGAAATCGGTGAAACTGCTGACCAGCGCAATGAACGGCCGGCCCATCGCTTTACTAGTAACGCCTGTCCCGTAAAGAAGAGCCCGATGGGGAGCTCTCGTTATCCCTTTTTTAATGCGATCGCTTTTCATGCCTGCTCCTTCACAACGCGGAATTTAACCGTCTGAAAACCTCAAAATTGAGAATACAGTTGTTTCGGGTAATAATAAAACATGACGGAAGATAAAACAAAGAGAGCCATGCATACAGATAAGATGGCTGAGGCCCTTGCACCTGATGAAAAGCTTGCGAAACCGGCGCCGGCAAAGAAAACATCCCGCTCGCTCGTACCGGCCGACCCGCTTCAGCATTACCTTCAGATGGTAAGGCAGACCCACCGCCTTTCCGAAGACGAGGTGCATCAGCTGGCGGTGCAGTTTTACCGGAACAAGGACAGAGACGCCGCGCTGGAACTGGTAACCGCGCATCTCCGGCTGGTGGTGAACATCGCCTTCAGCTTCCAGCATCAGTTTCAGAACATGCTAGACCTGATACAGGAAGGCAACATCGGCCTCATGCGGGCGGTAGAAAAATTAGACCCGTTCAGAGGGGTGCGGCTATCCTCATACGCCACATACTGGATACGGGCGTACATTCTAAAATATATCCTCGATAACTGGAGGCTTGTAAAGGTCGGCACGACAAACATGAGGAAAAAACTGCTTTTCAATCTTAATAAGGTGACCGACGAGCTTCGCGCGGCCGGCATCGACCCCGCTCCGAAAAGGCTTGCGGCGCATTTCAAGGCGTCCGAAGCGGACGTTGTAGCCGTGCAGAAATCTCTGGGGTCCAGCGATGTTTCGCTGGACGCGCCCGTGGGCGACGAATCCGAAAGAACCTACGCGGAGGTAATAGGAGAAGAGGAAAAGCCGCTGGAGGAAGCGCTGGGCGAAAAACAGGTATCGGAACTCGTCAGAAAACACGTGGATGATTTCGCAAAAGACCTGAAGGAGTCCGACCGCACGATTCTCTATAAGCGGCTTATGTCCGACGAACCGCTGACGCTCGCCGAAATAGGTGAAAAGCACGGGGTAACGAGAGAAGCCGTCCGTCAGGCTGAAGCAAGGCTGAAAAAAAAGCTGAAGAAACACCTGGAAGGAAAAATCGCCGGCCTGGCGGATATAAGCTTCATTCCGGGTTAATGCGGAACCGACACTCTTATTGCCTTCATAAAACAAGGCTTATCGCTTGATTTAAGCGTCAACATGCTCTAGAATTCGCTTTAAATGCGGAGCGTTAAAAGAGCGGTTTTTGGTCTTGCCTTTGTTGTACTGCTACCTGCGCTTTCATTCGCCGCCTCCCGCCTGCCGGCTACGGATTCGATATTATCCTCTCCATCCCGCTTCAGCGAACAGACAGGCGACGCCCTTTTCCCCGAACCGGCGGGAATTAAACCGAACATTTATTTCTGGATTGATGTTTACACGAAATACGGCACGAACCAGGCCGTACTGCACGATATGAACAACCTCAGCATACGATACGAGGTTGTAGACTTCGATAAGGTTTTTAAGCACCGCGCCTCATGGAAAGCGAAGAACCGTTATCTGGAGAAGAGAAAAAAATATTACAAAAAGCTTCTCCTTAACCTTTCTAGGAGAAACGGCAAATGCAAAACGGCGGACGAATGCCGGATAAAAGGGTTGTTCGCCGAACAGTCCGGACGGAAACAGTACAGAGACGCCTCCCGGTCTATCCGCGGCCAGTTCGGCCTCGCTAGCAGGTTCAGGGAGGGCTTGGAAACAAGCGGCATGTATCTACGGGAAATGCGGGTAATTTTCAGGTCGTACGGTTTGCCTGCAAGCCTTCTCGCGCTCCCACATGTTGAATCGTCCTTTAACATCAAGGCCTACTCGAGTCGGGGGGCCGCAGGCATCTGGCAGTTCACGCGCTACACCGGCAAGCTTTTCATGAAAGTAGATTACACCATAGACCAGCGGCGCGACCCGCTGATAGCGACGGTAGCGGCCGCGGAGCTTTTGAAGCAGAATTATGAAACTCTGGGAAGCTGGCCGCTGGCGATAACCGCCTACAACTACGGCCGCGGTGGAATGGTAAAAGCGAAAAAACGGCACGGCGACGATATAGTGGCGATAGTAAAGCATTTTAAAAGCCGCGGATTCGGGTTCGCCTCAAGAAACTTTTACGCGGAATTCATCGCCGCGAAAACGGTTTCCGAAAACCCTCAAAAATATTTCGGCCCTCTCAATTACAAACCTCAAATTAAATACGACACGGTAACGTTAAAGCATTTCATCCCGGCCGATCTGCTGACAGGTTATTTCGGGTACGACGCGGAACATCTAAAGCTTCTCAACCAGTCCCTGCGACGGCCTATCTGGAACGGTACGAGGAGAATACCGAGAGGTTACAAACTGAAAGTGCCCTACGGAACCGCCGAAAGGTTTAGCAGGCTTTACGCAAACGCTCCGAAAAACCGGCTGCACGGCAAACAGCTAATGCCGGATTATTACAGAATCAGGCGAGGCGATACGCTTTCGGTGCTGGCGCACCGCTTTCATACTTCAATACGAAAACTCCAGGCTTACAACAATCTGTCCAGCCGCCATCGCATTTATATAGGCAAAAAGCTGCGCATCCCGCCCGCGAAATACGGCGGGGTGAGAATAGCCCGCGTTTCAGCGCCGCTCAGGGCCATACCAAAAAAGGTAAGAGCATCTCTATCCGCGCATAAACAGTCGCCGGCTTCCAGTACCGTCGCGCTGAATAGCGCAAAAACCGACACAATCCGGAAAATTTCTGTTTCCATCATAAAACCGGACATAAACGGTTACGATTTCATACGCATGCGGAAAAATTACGGCGTTATACGGGTAAGGCCGGAGGAAACGCTGGGACATTATTCTTACTGGTCGGGAGCATCCATAAAAGCAATTCAACGGCTGAACGGCTGGCTGTGGAAAAAGAAAATACATCACGGCCAGCTGATAAAGATACCTCTTACCCGCGTAAAACCCCAAAAATTCGTAGCGAACCGGTATGAATACCACTTGGGGCTCTTCGAAGATTTCTTCGCCTCCTTCAAGGTTGAAAGGGTTGAATCCGTGGTTGTCAGCAAAGGCGACTCCCTGTGGTCCATCTGCCACAGGGCCAAGGATACGCCCCGCTGGCTTGTGGCTCTATACAATCCCGACCAGAAGCTGGACAGACTCAGGCTGGGGCAGAAAATGAATATGCCCGTAGTTGAAAAGCGGTAAAGGCCGAATCCTGTTGAACCGTCTCTGCAAATTCTGGTAGATTGCCCACTGCAACCTTTAATTGTGAGGAGAATCGTAAAATAGATGCTATTTAATTCGCTGTTCGGCTTTTTTTCAAACGACCTCGCCATAGACTTGGGCACGGCGAACACGCTTATCTTCGTAAGGGGTAAGGGAATAGTCCTCAGGGAGCCGAGCGTCGTTGCGGTTCACGCCGAGAGCAATAAAGTGCTGGCGGTGGGGCACAGCGCCAAACAGATGCTCGGCCGCACACCCGGTTCAATCGTGGCGCTCCGCCCGATGAGAGACGGGGTGATAGCGAACTTCGAATACACGGAAGCGATGATCCGATATTTCATCCAGAAGGTTCACAATCGCAAAACTCTGGTAATGCCGCGCATAATTATAGCGGTGCCGTCCGGCATCACTCAGGTGGAAAAGCGAGCGGTGCGCGATTCAGCCCTCAGCGCTGGCGCGCGCGAGGTATATCTAATCGAAGAGCCTATGGCCGCGGCGATAGGCGTGGGGCTGCCGATTGAAAACCCTTCCGGCAACATGATACTGGACATAGGCGGCGGCACAACCGAAGTGGCCGTTATAAGCCTTTCGGGGGTTGTTTATTCGAAATCGCTGAGAGTCGCCGGAGACGAAATGGACGAGGCTATTCTCAATTACATTAAGAAAAATTACAAGCTCCTCATCGGAGAGCGGATGTCGGAAGAAATTAAAATCGGGCTTGGCTCGGCGTACAAGCTTGACGAGCCGAAAACGATGGAGGTTAAAGGACGCGACCTGGTGGCGGGCGTGCCGAAAACGATTATCCTTTCGGACGCAGAGGTTCGGGAAGCTATAAGCGAAGTTGTGGCCGTAATCGTTGACGGCGTGAAAACGGCTCTTGAGCGGACGCCACCGGAACTGGCCGCCGATATCGTGGACAAGGGAATCGTCCTCGCGGGCGGCGGCGGGCTTCTGAAAGGTTTGGACGTTCTGCTGAGGGAAGAAACCGGACTGCCCATCATAGTCGCCGAAGACCCGCTTTCCGCAGTAGCTATAGGCACGGGCAGGGTACTGGAGGAGATGGATCTCCTTAGACAGGTTGAAATCTGATTGCGCCCGGCGCGTACGGAGCTTCTATTTAACGTTTCCCCAGGGTAGGAGCCCCTTTAATGAAAGAGCTTTTTAAGCGTTACGAAAACGTTATTCTCCTGCTGGCGCTTTTCATATTCGCCTCTATCCTCCTTGCCAACAATGTGAAGGGAAAAACAGCCGCCAATCCCCTTGAACGGTTCGCGCTTACGCTTACCTCGCCTCTGCAAAGGTTCGTAATGTTTTCCTATCATACGGTCAGCGATGCGTGGTTCGGTTACATCGCCCTTGTCAATACCAACAAAGCAAATATCCAGTTAAGAAAACAGGTAGAAAAAGCGCGCTTTAAAAGCGGGCTCCTTCTTGAGGAACTGAAGAAATATCGCCGTGTCGACAGCCTTCTTTCCTATCATCCCATCGCAAGGAGCGGTTTTCAGGTGGCTGAGGTGATAGCCTGGGATTCGACAAACGTTGCGCAAACTCTCGTTATAAACAAGGGGAACCGGGATAACGTCTATGAAAACATGGTGGCGCTTACGCACGACGGCCTTGTGGGACGGGTTGTAACCGCAACCGGACATGCTTCCAGGGTGCTTATGATAACGGATGCCCGAAGCGCCGTGGACGCCTACGTGCAGAACAGCCGGGCCAGATGCATCGTGGTCGGCCAGAATAAAAGACAATGTATCATACGATACCTTTCCAGAGACGCGGAAGTGAAACCGGGCGATACGCTTATCTCGTCCGGTCTTGGGGGGATATTCCCGAAAGGCCTGCCGTTGGGCAAAGTTTCCTCGCTGGAACCGGGAGAAGGAATGCTCTTTTACAGGGCGGAAATGAAACCAGGTTTCAACCTCGACAAAATAGAGGAAGTGCTGATAATGACCGGCCCCTCTAACCGGATGGAAAAGGGAGTGAAAAAATAAAATGACCGCCGCCTTTCCACTTCTTCTTTTCGGAACGGCTTTTTTGCTTCAGATAACTCTCTTCAGGGTCTTCCTGCCTCACGCCCCCGATACTATGCTTCTGGCCACGGTCTATTGCGGAGTGAAGTACATGAAAATCCGCGGTTACCAGATTGGAATAATAGCCGGGCTTGTGCAGGATATTTTTTCCACAGGTCTTCTGGGAATAAACCTTCTGTCAAAGGGGCTTATAGGGTTTCACATAGGCTGGCTTCGGGAAAACCATCTTTTAAACCCCAATTCGCCTCCGGCGTGGGCCGCCATGATTTTTCTGGGAACGCTGTTCAATGAATTCGCCATAAGAATCTATTTCGCCGGAATTTTCGGAGCGCAGTTCACATCCTCCGAAATCATTTACGCCGCGATGACGCAGGCTCTTTTAAACATCATCCTGGGCCTGCCGCTTTTTTACCTGCTGGACAGACTGCAAGCCCGCCTAAAACAGAAACCCGGCTACGGCAATCTGTAATTACTGCTAACAGAGGAATATCAGGGGCCGACGAAGCGGTCTACCCTCGCGCCCGAAAGGTCTTCCTTTTTTTTCAGCTTTTCGGCGGCTTTGGCCGCTTCCTCAATCGTCGGGTAACGGCCAACCCGTACCCTGTACCATGTGGAACGCGGGCGCACCATTTTATTGACGTAAACGGCGTACCCCTTTTTCTTTAAACCGGCCGCCATCGCCTTTGCCGGTTCTTCCGTGGGAAAGGTTTTTACCTGAATGGTATATTTAGGCTTGGATGAGCTTTCCTTTTTTGACCTCTTGCCGCCGCTCTTTTTTTCCGCCTCCGCTTGCGGCTGCTTTTTCACTTTTATTCCAGCCCCCACATGCGGTTTTATCACCTTAGCGACAGGGTGCGCCGAAACCGCTGAGCCGGCGGAGGCAATTTTTACGCCGGAGATTTTTACCTCTTTTTTTTCACCGAGCATTTCTTTGCCGGCAACAGTCTCAACCAATTTATGAGGCTGTTCCCCGATACTTTTTATGGGAACATTCGGAGCCTCTTCCGGAAGCT
>JAJRYM010000031.1 GCA_024275775.1 Nitrospirota bacterium | reverse complement strand
CCCCGAACAGGTAGTGGTGCCTATTGCCGGCTCGTCGCTGATAACCAAAATATATAAAGCGTTCGGCGAGTTCGAAAAACTCGGCCTGATAGATTCGGCGCCTACGCGAATATTCGGCGCGCAGGCTACCGGATGCTCTCCAGTAACGACGGCTGTTAAAAACGGATGGGACAATTTCAAACCGCAAAAGCCGAACACGATAGCGCGCTCCATCGCCATCGGGAACCCGGCGGACGGCTATTACGGCATAAAGGTTATGCGCGAATCCGGCGGATGGGGAGAGGACGTTACCGATCCTGAACTGGTGGAAGGCATAAAACTCCTTGCCCGTACGGAAGGGATTTTTACGGAAACGGCGGGCGGAGTGGTTGTGGCCGTCGCCAAGAAACTGCTGGACCAGGGGAGACTCGACCCGGAAAAGGAAACGGTTCTCTGCATTACCGGCAACGGACTAAAAACGCACGAAGCCCTTGAGGGGCAGTACGAAGATGCTCCCTGCATTGAACCGAGAATCGAAGAGTACGACAAGCTGAGAACATGAACATTCAACTGTTTTTTCTGGAGGGAAAATGGCCGTTAAAGTAAGAATACCGACGCCGCTTCAAAAGCTGGCCGGCGATAAATCCGAGGTCGAAGCCGAAGGGGCGACCGTCAAAGATGTGATGAACAATCTTGAAACGCTGTACCCCGGCATGCAGGAGAGGCTTTACTCCGAGGAAGGCGAGCTCCGGCGCTTTATAAACATATATATTAATGAAGAAGATATCCGCTTTCTGGAATCGGACGCCACTCCGGTAAAGGACGGCGACGTGATATCCATCATCCCCGCCATCGCCGGCGGTGTGGAGCGTTAACGCGGGAAGATTGCAATGGAATTTACCGACGATCAGATATACAGATACGCCAGACATATAATCCTGCCGGAAGTCGGCGGGGAAGGGCAGAAAAAGCTTCTCGGCGCTAAAGTGCTTCTGCTGGGAGCGGGCGGGCTCGGTTCGCCCGTAGCTTTATATCTTGCGGCCGCCGGCATCGGGAAAATAGGTATCGTCGATTTCGATGTGGTGGACCGCTCGAACCTCCAGCGGCAGATACTGCATACGACTGCCGATATCGGCAAGGCGAAAACGGAATCGGCGCGGGAAAAACTGCAAAACATGAATCCGGATGTTGAAGTTGTCATTCACAACGCCCGGCTATCATCGGAAAACGCGATGGAAATATTAAGCGGGTACGACATAATTGTGGACGGTTGCGACAACTTCCCCACGCGGTACCTCGTGAACGATGCCTGCGTACTGCTGGGCAAAACCAACGTGCACGGCTCCATCTTCCGTTTTGAAGGGCAGGTAACGGTTTTTAAAACGCCGGACGGCCCGTGCTACCGGTGCCTCTATCCGGAACCGCCGCCGCCCGGCATGGTGCCGAGCTGTCAGGAAGCGGGCGTGCTTGGGGTTCTGCCGGGAGTGGTAGGCACCCTTCAGGCCGTCGAAACGATAAAAATAATTTTAGATAAAGGCGACGCTCTTATAGGGAAACTACTCCTGTACGACGCGCTTAAAACGGAATTCAGAAAACTGAACCTGAGGCGGGATCCGTCGTGCCCGGCATGCGGCGAGAACCCGACGATAAAAGAGCTGATTGATTACGACCAGTTCTGCGGAATACCAGGCTGATAAATGAACGGGATAACCATGCTCCTCCTTGGAGGGCCGCAAAACCAGGATGCCGGCACCGTGCGGGAACTGGCTACCGCCGCTCTGCGCCGGGGCATGGAGGTGGAAATTTTCCTGATGTACGAAGGAGTGCTGAACGCAAGTGATAAAAGGTTTCTCGAGCTGGCGGACAGTGGGGCGAAAATAACCGTATGCGGGCATAACGCGGACGAATTCCACGCCGAGCGGACGGATAAATTCACCTACGCCAGCCAATACGAACACGCGAAAATGCTGAGCGGGGCGGATAAATATCTGGCCTTTACCTGATACGGAACAACATCATGGCGAAACAAGTAACGATGATTTTAAGCGAATATCCTTTCGGCACGAACCGCTTTGCGGAAAAACTCCGCATGGGGCTGGGCCTCACGCTGAGCGACGATAATTCGCTTAATCTTGTGTTTTTAAGCAACGGCCGCCACGCTCTCAAAAAGCTGGATGAAGCGGCCATTGGGATGAACCCCATAACGCGCACGGTGAAGATGCTTACGGATATGGGAGCGTCGATTTTTGCCGAAAGCGGTGGCGGGTTCGACTATCTGGACGGTCTTGATATTGATGAAATCAATCCGGACTGCCTGGAGCCGTTGCTGGAGCGGTCTGATATCGTAATAACCTGAGCAGAGAGACGGAAAATGCATTACATAATGGAAGCGCCGCCGCAAGTCACCCGGTTTGATAAATCGGTTTTGCGGAAAATCGGGCACACCCCGCTTATAAAACTCGAAAGCATTACGAGGCACCTCGCCAAGGATGTGGAAATCTACGCCAAGGCCGAGTGGCATAACGTGGGCGGGTCGGTTAAAGCAAGGCCTGCGTTGAGAATGATTCAGGAAGGCATCCGGGAAGGGAAGCTGGGCAGGGGCAAAATACTGCTCGATTCTACATCCGGCAATACCGGGGTAGCCTATGCCATCATAGGCAGGATTCTGGGATTCAAGGTACAGCTGGTGATACCGGCCAACGTATGCAAGGAACGGAAAGGGATTATGGCTTCGGCTTACAATGCCGAGCTTATCCTGTCCGACCCGCTGGAATCATCAGATGGCGCCATAAAACTGGCGCAGGAAATTTACCGGAAAAACCCCGATAAATTTTTCATGCCGGATCAGTACAACAACCCGTACAACTGGATGGCGCACAGGGATACCACCGCAAAGGAAATCTGGGAGCAGACCGGCGGGCGCATTACCCATTTCGTGGCCGGCATAGGAACCTCCGGCACCCTTATGGGCACTACGAGAGGGCTGAAAAGTTTTAACCCGAACATACTATCGTACGCCGTGGAGCCGGCCGAGGCTCTGCACGGGCTGGAAGGGCTCAAACATATGGAAACGTCCATCGTGCCGGGCATTTACGACCCGTCCGTATTCGACGAAAAAATCTCCATTCCAACGGAAGACGGCTACAATATGGTTATGAGGATTGAAAAAGAAGAAGGAATAATAGTCGGCCAGTCTTCAGGCGCGGCGCTCTGCGGTGCGCTGCAAGTGGCCGAAAAAATTGAAAAAGGAATCATTATTACCGTATTCCCTGACAGTTGCGCCGAATGCAACATAGCCCACGGTGATTTTTCGATATGAAAAAGAGGCTTTTGCTTGTAAGAAACCCGGATTCTCCGGCTTTGGAATATATCGATACAAATCGGGAAAAGCAGGAAATAGTTTTATTGCAAAATGGCGTTTTTTCGTCAAATTTGATGGAAAAAGGCGCAAAATTGCTAGAAAATGATGTAAAAGCACGCAAAATCGAAGAAAACGAGAACCTGATAAACTACGATGAACTGCTGGATTTGATTGTCTGGTCTAATCAAATCATTACAATTTAAGGAAAACCGGAATGAAAATAGATAAAACTGTTGATATTAAAGGGGAGCATTGCCCTTTTACCTTCGTTCGCTCGAAGCTGGTGCTGGAAACCATGAAGGCCGGAGAAATTCTGGAAATCGTAACCGACCATGAACCGGCCACTCAGAACGTACCCCGCTCCATGGAGAACGAAGGGCATAAGTTGCTGGATTTACAGAAGATAAACGAAACGGACTGGCGTATAATAATACAGAAACAGAAATAACGCTTCCCCGGTTTATCTACAGTCCGTTTTTATTAGAAAATTCCCGAAAATGGCCTGTTTTTAACGAAAACTGTCGGCTTATGCGCAAAAACTATCAAAAAAATGATTGATTTTTAAATTTCCAGTAAAAATGAAAAACGGGAATTTTGCTGTCGGAACCTGCGTAATTCGCCTGTTTTTCCACGGAAACCGCTCATTAAAAGGTAAAAGATCGTTTTTGAACCGAATTAAAAGCAGGGTGAGAAACAGTTACAATGTTTCCATCGCGGAGGTAGCCGATGCCGATTCACTGCAAACGGCCTTGTTGGCGGTAACATCGGTCAGCAACGACCGCGTCTTCATTGAAGGGCAGTTGGAGAAAATGATACAATTCATATCAGGGATTACCGAGGCAGAAATCGGGGAAGTTCAGACGTTCATAGAAATTAAAGGGAGTGGCGACAATGTTTTCCTACAAAAGAGCTGACCGGGTAAAAGAGCTCATGCTGAGGGAGATTTCCTCCATCATCCGGGACGAAGTAAAAGACCCGCGCATAGGGTTCGTCACGATTACCGGGGTGGAGCTGACCAAGAAGCTCCAGTACGCAAAAGTGTTCATATCGCCGATGGGGTCGGACGAGCAGAAGGAAAACAGTTTCAAAGGCATCTGCAGTGCGGCGAAGTTCATCCGAAGCCAGCTCGGCAAACGTATGCGAATAAAGTTTCTGCCGGAACTGTTCTTTAAAATCGACCATTCTCCCGACCATTCAGATAAAATCAACCGGCTACTTCACAAGCTCGACGACCATCCGGCTCCCGCCGACCCGGCGGAAGATTCGAACGGTCAGAGCTAACATCTTTAGCAGAACCACTGGGGGCTTTTTATGAACGGATTTATTAATCTCTGTAAAGAGTCCGGCATCACATCCAACAAGGCGCTAAGCCGGATAAAAGCGATAATCGGCTGTAAAAAGGCCGGCTTCCTCGGCACGCTCGATCCGTGCGCCACCGGCGTGCTTCCAATCGGGCTCGGTTTCGGCACTAAGCTTTTTCCTTTCTTTGAGAAAACGCCGAAAACATACGAAGGGGAAATCATCTTCGGCGCGGAAACGGACACCCAGGACGCCACCGGCACAATCACCCGCACGGGGAGCGTCGAAGGGGTTTCGCGGGAAAAGCTTGAGGAAATCATCAAAACTTTTACCGGCGAGATAGAGCAATTGCCGCCGATGTTTTCCGCCAAGAAGGTGAAAGGCAAACGGCTTTACGAAATGGCGCGCAAAGGCAAGGAAGTGGAGCGGGAGCCTAAAAAGGTTACCGTTCATTCCATCGAGCTTCTCGAGTTTGCCACTGAGAAAGCGCTGTTCCGCGCTACGGTTTCAACCGGCACTTACATCCGCACCCTCTGCGAAGATATCGGCAGAAAACTCGGCACGCCTGCGCACATGGGAAAACTTACCCGCACGAAATCGCATATCTTCGGCGTGGAAGACGGCGTAACGCTGGAGCAACTGGCCGAAATGAAAGATAGCCCTGAGAAATGGCTTCTTCCGCTCGACTATCCGCTGGAGTTCATGGAAAGATGCGATTTGAATCCGGCGCAGGAGCGAAATATAAAAAACGGCTCCCCCATAAACTGGAAAATAGAGGAAACCCGGAAGGTGCGTCTTTACGGCGCGCAGGGGCGGTTCCTTGGCATCGGACGGGTTGATAAAATCGTAAGAAAACTTTTCCTGGAAAAACTCGCCCCCCGCTAGCCCGGCTTCGCCTACGGCTACGCCGTGGCAAGCCCGGCGCCCCGAAGTTGCTGTCATCACGAAGTTCCCGAAGGGAACTGTGGTGATCTCTCTTAGCATTGAAATTAGCTTTGTCCATCTTCACTACAGCCACGGCGGGATTAGCAAAGACAGGTCTCGGAGAATCCTGTAAAAGAGATGGTAATATCATAGGTATGAAAAGATTCCCCGCTAACGGAAACAACCGCTAATGTTCTTACGGCTGTTTTTACTGTTCACCATCGTTCCGCTGATCGAGCTTACCCTGCTCATAAAAATCGGCACCGTATTCGGCGTGTTCCATACCGTCGCGCTCGTCCTTATAACAGGCGTTATCGGTGCGTGGCTCGCGCGCGACCAGGGCCTGCGGGTGATAGGCGAACTGCAGGCGACTCTCGGGAGCGGAAAAATCCCCACAAACCAGATAATCGAAGGAGCGCTCGTGCTTGTCTCCGCCGTTCTGCTGGTAACGCCGGGAGTGATTACGGATATCATCGGCTTTCTTTTTGTAATACCGCACACGCGAAAAATCATACGCGACATATTTAAAACATATTTTGCGGAAAAAATAAGGCAGGGCGCGTACAGCGCCACTCATCCTGGCGGAAGCTGGTTTTATTACAAATCGTACGGCGCTCCCCCGCCCCCGCCGCCGAGGAAACTCAAAGACGACGACAACGACATCATAGATATTTAACGCCCGTTAAACTGTACCCTCGAACCTGTTATCACGAAGGCTCCGCAGGAGACTGTGGTGATCTCGTGAGGGGAGAGACTGCCGCGCTTCGCTCGCAGTGACAGAAAAGGGATCACGCTACTGCCAGCGGCTTAACCTTTTTATGCCTCTTCTT
>JAJRYM010000030.1 GCA_024275775.1 Nitrospirota bacterium | reverse complement strand
GCTTTCGCTGAAACCGCGCGCCGGCAACCCGATGCCGCGAATATGCGAAACGCCTGCCGGAATGCTTAATTCCATAGGGCTCGAAAACGTCGGCCTGTCTGCGTTCGAAAAAGAAAAACTGCCGGAACTGCGCAAAACCGGGGCCGTGGTGATAGCCAACTTTTTCGGCGAATCGGTGGAGGAATATGTTGAATCAGCGCGCATGCTTAACGGAATGGACGGCGTAAGCGCGCTTGAGATGAACGTCTCCTGCCCCAACGTCGATAAGGGGGGAATAGAGTTCGGCGCAGACCCGGCTTTCCTCGAAAAACTTACGGCGGACGTGCGCAAAGTTTCGGAAAAACCGCTCATCGTAAAACTGTCGCCCAACGTCGCCGACATCAAACCGTTTGCCAAAGCAGTGGAAAACGGCGGTGCCGATGCGGTAAGCGCAATCAACACACTGCTCGGAATGAGCGTTGATATAGAAACCGGGAAATCCCGGCTTAATAGAATGACGGGAGGGCTCTCCGGCCCGGCCATCAAGCCGATAGCGTTGCGGATGGTTTACGAATGTTGCAAAGCCGTTAAAATTCCGGTAATCGGAATCGGCGGGATAACGTGCGTCGAAGACGTTGTGGAATTTCTCATGGTCGGTGCGTCAGCCGTGCAGATAGGCACTTTTAGCTTCGTCGATCCGTCCGCGCCTGAGCGGTTCGTAAGCAAACTTGCCGACTGGTGCGCCGATAGAGATGTTTCGGACACCGGCGCCCTGCAAAACAGGCTCCACGGCTAAAATTTTCCGCGCCCCCGCGCGTGAGGCGTACTTACATAACATCATCACGAAGCCATACACCGTAGATGTGTGGCTGTGGTAAAACGAGCTTCCTTACTTTTAATAATCAAAGCGAAGTTTCTGCGAGTGAAACTACGCTAATCTCAGGAGAAGAGAGATGGCCACGTTCCCCGCCAAGGGCGGGGTCTCGCCATGACAATCCCGCCGAACCTGTCATAACGAGGACTCCGTAGGAGGCCGTGGTTATCTCTTTGAATGTAGTTTGTTTCATTCCGCCACGGCGGAACTCGCGAAGACAGCTTCTCTCGCCCCCATATCGCACTACACCGCCCCTCCACGGTTTTTATGATAGAATCCGCAAAAAAAGGAGGTGACATGAAAAAGATATTCGTTCTTTTTGTTTTTGGTGTTTTTCTGATAACCGGTTGCGGCGGTAGCGGCGGAAGCGGAACCGGCTCTACAGCCTCTTCCCTTTCCTATACCGGCTCGACTTCACAAGCAGTCGTGGACAACAGTAACGCTAACGATATTGCAAGCAACGCATATCAGGGAGGAAGTTCCGGGTTCGTTGCTTTGGGAACAGACCTGGAAAGTCCGGGGGCTAACTCCCTGAGCAGTAATCGTTCCGGCGCACCGGGTTATTTCAGAATCGCGACTTTCTTAACTGACTCGGTTAAGCGGAACATTTCTCTGGCGGACGACGGCATACACGCCCAAGCGACGAAGAGCATCACTCAGACAGAAGTCGGCACCTGCGGAGGAAGTATAACTATCGATTTGACCGGCGACACCTCTACAGGAACCGTCAGCGGAACACTGGCGGAAACCAATTATTGCTCTTACGGCACGACAGGAAACGGCACTATTACGGTTACAGGCACATTTGACCCAATCAGTGGGAATATAACTAAATTAACCATTTCAACATCCTCGTTTTCGGTTAAATCGGGTAGTGATTCTTTCACCATGTCCGGAACGATGACAGCTAGCTTTAGCGGATCGACAGGCACGATTGTGATGAATTTTCTGGTTCAGGATAACGCCACATTAAAAGTTTTCAAGATTGAAAACTTTAATATTTCAGCTATATACGGAGTGAGTTTTATCGATATCTCCATGTCGGGCAGATTCTTTGACCCCGACTATGGATATGTAGATATTTCAACACCAACAGCCTTCACGATTGCCAACAACGCTACATGGCCTTCCGCCGGCGTTATGATTCTGACCGGTCAAAATAGCGGCGCAAAGTTCAGTGCCATCTCAACCTCCCTATACCAGATTGAAGTGGATGCCGACGGCAACGGAACCTATGAAACCAATATGGGAACATTCGGCTGGGCAAGCATCTAGAAACTCACAGGTAAATATTATCGGGTGATCTCAAGAGAAGAGAGATGGCCACGACCCCACCAAGGGCGGGGTCTCGCCACGACATGGAAAACAGTCGTCAAACCAAGCTGGGAAGCTATTCGGCCTTGCGTGCCAGCTCGATGGCGCGCAGAAGCGCCTTCCCCTTGTTGAGGGTTTCAACCCACTCCCTTTCAGGATCGGAATCGGCCACGATCCCCGCGCCGATGCCGAGGTAGGCGGTGTTCCCCTTGACTACAAGGGTGCGGATGGCTATCGCCGTATCCATGTTTCCCGAAAAACCGAAATAGCCTATAGCGCCTCCGTAAACGCCTCGGCGGTTAGGTTCAAGCTCTTCTATTATTTCCATCGCCCGTATTTTTGGCGCGCCCGAAAGCGTTCCCGCAGGAAAGGTGGCGCGCAGAACGTCGAAGCAGTCCCCGCCGTCTTCCAGCTCCCCTTCCACGTTGGAGACGATATGCATAACGTGCGAGTAACGCTCGATGCTCTTCAGGTCGGTAACCTTCACACTGCCGCCTTTCGATACCCGCCCGGCGTCGTTCCGGCCGAGATCCACCAGCATGATATGTTCCGCCAGTTCCTTCTCGTCCGAAAGAAGCTCCTCTTCTAGCCGTTCATCCTCCTCGACAGTTTTTCCGCGCGGCCTCGTGCCTGCGATGGGGCGGACGGTAACTCTGTTCCCCTCCAGCCGGGATAGGATTTCGGGCGACGCGCCGACGATTTCCCAATCATCCAGTTTCAGGTAGTACATGTATGGCGATGGGTTGATTGTGCGTAAAATTCTGTAGACCTGAAACGCCGGTATATCCAGCTTTATAGCGAGCCTCTGCGCAAGGACGACCTGAAAAATATCGCCCTCGCGGATGTAGTTTTTGCATTTGACGACCGCCTCCATGAATTTCTCTTTATGGAAGTTAGTCTGGAACTCAACTTCGCCGTCGGTGACGGCTGGCGGCTTAATCGCCAAAGGCTCTTCCAACCGTTTTTTGAGATCGTTTATGCGGGCGACAGCTTCGTCATACACTTTCCCCACGTCCGCGCCGTCGTTTATATGCGCGTTAACCAGTATCTTTATTTTTTGGGTGATGTTGTCGAAAATCAGGAGGGAATCGGTAATCATCATCACCATATCCGGCAGGTCGGTATCCTTTTCGGCCAGGTCGGGAAGTTTTTCAAAGAACCTCACTGCGTCGTAACCGACATAGCCGACGGCCCCGCCGAAAAACAGCGGAAGCCCTTCCGTACCCACCGGCCTGTAGCCCGCCATAGTTTTCTTTATCTCGTCCAGCGGGTCGCCTTCGAGGTCGAACTGTTCACTGCCGGCCGGGGTTATCCGCTCGCCTTTGCGGTCGGCGGTTTTTATAACCAGCTTCGGGTCGGCCCCGATGAAAGTATACCGCCCCCATTTCTCCCCGCCCTCCACGCTTTCCAGCAGGTAGGCGTATCGGGATTTTTCCGCTATCTTCATGAACGCGCCGACGGGCGTTTGCAGGTCGGCCAGTATT
>JAJRYM010000029.1 GCA_024275775.1 Nitrospirota bacterium | reverse complement strand
TTTGCCCGTAAGATGTGTTGATAGTAAGGCTCGGCGGGCATAAAATACTGCCAGGCGCAAAATTCCCCGGCTTAAAAAGGGAACGCCGATATCGGAGGGAGGTCGCATGGTTCACATTCCGGAAAACGTTTCCGAAAAAGACCGCAGGCAGATTGAGCAGGCGGAGGAAATGCTCGGACGGGAGCCCGACCGGAATGGCGTTATCAAAAGCTATTTCTGGGGCGATATCCGCGAAGACCTGCTTTTCCCATACCCCGGCGAAAAAGAAAGCGAACGGTGTGAGGAACTGCTTGCCCGGCTGGACGGCTATCTCCGCAACGAGCATCCGCATTTCGAAATCGACGTTAATCAGGAAATCCCTCAGTGGGTCGTAAAACGGCTTTTCGATATCGGAGTAATGGGGATGACCATCCCGGAAAAATACGGCGGCGGCGGTTTCGGGATTGCCAGCTATATACGGGCGTTGCATCGCATAGGAAGAACCTGCCAGTCGACGGCGGTCATGGTCTCGGCGCATCAGTCGATCGGTTGCGGAGCCATAAGGCTTTTCGGGACGGAAGAGCAGAAAAAGAGGTTTCTGCCCGCCATGGCAAGTGAGATGCTCAGCGCGTTCTGCCTGTCCGAACCGAACGTGGGATCGGACGCGGCCGGGCAGGAGACCACGGCGGTCTTAAGCGAAGACGGCCTGCACTACATTCTCAACGGAGAGAAAAAGTGGGCTACTTCAGGAGCGATTGCCGGACTGTTTACCGTCATGGCACAGCAGGAAGTAACCGACCCCAATACAGGTAAACAAAAAGGGAAAATTTCGGCGTTCATCTGCTCGCCGGATATGGAAGGGATGGATATTTTCAGCAGGAACCGGAGCAAGTGCGGCATTCGCGGCACGTGGCAGGCGCGCATACGGTTTACAAACGTAAAGGTGCCGAAGGAAAACCTTCTGCACGAGGAGGGCAAAGGGCTGAAAGTCGCTCTTGCCTGCCTCGATATCGGCCGGTGCACCCTTTCGGCCGGGATGCTGGGAGCCGCCGAGTACGCCAAGGAGCAGGCGATTAAATGGGCGCAAACACGGCATCAATTCAGCCGTCCCATAGCCGAGTTTGAAATGATTCAGAATAAAATAGCGGAAATGACGGCCATCTGCTATGCCATGAAAGCGATGCTTTACACAACCACCGGCATGCTTGAGCGCGGCGATGAAGATATCATGCTGGAAACGGCCGTATGCAAACTATTCTGCTCGGAAATGGGGTTCCGCGTGGTTGACGACGCCATGCAGATTATGGGCGGCGAAGGGTATATGACGGAAAACGTAATCGAGAGGGTCTGGCGCGACAGCCGCATCAACATAATCGTGGAAGGCGCCAACGAGGTTATGCACAGTTTCATATTCGGCTATGGCGCAAAACGGCTGGGAGAACATCTGCTGGAGATGAAAGAAAATCCTTTCCGGCATTTCAGGGAAGCGGTGAAAACGGCGGGAGAGCTTTTTCTCGGCCTTCGCCTGCCCGCTCCGAAGATAGGGGGAATGCACGCAACGCTCGCCCCGTTTTGCAAACAGCTCAAAAACCATGTTCAGTCGCTGAATGTCGGCGTGAAGCGGATGTTCCTTGAGCATAGAGAAACCATCATCACAAAGCAGATGATTCAGCAGAGGTTAAGCACGGCCGTTACCTGGATTCACGCGCTCGCGTGCGGGGTTTCAAAAATGGACGCGACGCTCCGGCTGGAAAAAAACGGCTCTGCCAAAGAGGAAATGAAAACTTTCGCTCATCTTGCCGCCATTGCTAAAGAGGAAATAAACAGGGCGCTTGAGGGGCTGTGGGATAACACCGATAAAACAATGCGTCCTGCGGCGCAGGCGGCGATGAGTGAAATAGATAAACTTCCCAACGGTGATTACGCGATACCGGAAAAAACGCCCGACATGGAAGCCCGCGGCACCGGCATACAGCCGGACCAGTCGCATATCCCTCAATTCGGCTCAGGGCCATACAAAGAAGAGGAATAACGGAATGCGCGCGTTAGGCTTTCGGAAACACGGCGAAATAGAAAACTTTGAGATTCTCGATCTGTCGAAACCGACGCCCGGCGCGGGAGAAGCTCTCGTTCGGATAAAAGCCAGCGCCTTGAACCGTCTCGATATATGGGTATGCAGGGGATGGCGCGGGCTCGACCTGCGCCTGCCCCATATAAGCGGTTCGGACGGCGCAGGTATTGTGGAAGAGGTCGGGGAGGGAGTCTCCGATATATCGGCCGGCGACCGCGTATCCATCTATCCCGGCATAAACCTCTTCGAAGATGAGTACACAAAACGGGGGGAGCATAGCGTGAGCCCTGGTTACGTTATAATCGGCGAGCATCTTCCCGGAACGCACGCGGAGTACGCTGTCGTTCCCGCAAAGAATCTTTACCGCCTGCCGGAAAATCTTTCCTATGAAAACGCGGCGGCGGCCGGGCTGGTTTTTCTGGCGGCATGGCGTATGCTCGTTCGCCGTGCCGGAATAGAGGCGGGGCAGTCGGTGCTTGTTATCGGGGCGGGCGGGGGAGTAAACAGCGCGGCGATTCAGATAGCTAAACATTTGGGCTGTACGGTTTATGCCACCACAAGTTCCGGCAAGAAAATGAAGCGTGCCGTTGAGCTGGGCGCCGACGAAGTAATCAACTACCGCGAAAACCCAGACTGGGCGAAAACTATATACAAAATGACGGACAAGCGCGGCGTTGACGTTGTGGTCGATAACGTCGGGCAGGCCACATTGCCGGACAGCATGCGCGCGGCCGCGCGCGGCGGGAAGATTGTAATCGTGGGCAACACCAGCGGATACGACGCTCGGCTTGATACGCGGTATATTTTCGGAAAACAGATATAGATTATCGGGAGCACCATGGGCAACCACGAAGATTACATACGGGTGATGGAGCTTGTGTCGGCGGGCAAACTCAAGCCGGTGATAGACAGCGTACTGCCGCTTGATAAGGGAGTGGAGGCGGTACGGCTAATGGAGCGGGGCGAAAAATTCGGCAAGATAGTTCTTACCCCTTAATCCGCACCAAAGCTGTTTCGTGCGCGTTTTTTCCTTTTGAGATAAAACGCTCCGGCTGGCGAATGACGCCGTTAATAATGGTAAAATAAACCTGTAAAGACTGCCTTGCGGTAAAAAAGATTTTGCGAGGAACCCATCATGGAAAATCCGGTAATCGTCGGCGCGTTAAGAACTCCCACCGGCAGGCTCTTGGGCTCTCTCTCTTCATTAAGCGCGCCTGGCCTCGGCGCCGCCGTAATCGAAGCGCTGATAAAAAAAGCGAAGCTGAAACCGTCCTTAGTTGACGAGGTAATAATGGGCAACGTCGTTTCCGCCGGATTGGGGCAGAACCCCGCGAGACAGGCCGCCGTTATGGCCGGTCTGCCGAAAAATATCTCCGCGTTCACGGTTAACAAGGTCTGCGGGTCGGGGCTTAAAGCTGTGGCGCTGGCGGCGCAGGCCATCAAAAGCGGCGACGCCGAAATAGTTATCGCCGGAGGTATGGAGAGCATGAGCAACACGCCGTTTCTTCTGCGCGAACTGCGAGCCGGCAAAAAAATGGGCAACACCGCATTGGTCGATTCCATGGTGCATGACGGGCTGTGGGATTTTCTTTACGACGCCCACATGGGAACATTATGCGAGCATACGGCTAAGAAATACGGTATCACCAGAAGAGAGCAGGACGCTTTCGCCCTTTCGAGCCATAAGAAAGCCATGGCCGCTACGAGGCAGGGGAAGTTTCTGCAGGAAATTGTTCCGGTTGCGGTCGGCATAGGCAAAAAGGAAAAAACGATTCTGGAAGATGAAACCATACGGCGGGATACCGGCCTGAAAAAACTCGCTCAGCTTTCCCCCGCTTTCGGGGAGAGCGGAAGCATCACGGCCGGAAATGCGCCGGGCCTGAACGACGGCGCGTCGGCTCTGCTTGTAATGTCGGAAAGAAAAACGGAAAAGCTCAACCTGAAGCCGCTTGCGAGAATATTGGGTTACTCCGCCGCGTTCAGGGATCCGAAATGGTATCCGCTTGCGCCATTGAACGCCGTAAAAGCTGTTTTAAAAAAAACCGGCAAAAAGCTGGATGATTTTGATTTTGTGGAAATCAACGAAGCATTCGCGGCGCAGACGCTGGCGGTAGCGAAAGAGCTCGGTTTAAACCCGTCGCGGCTCAACGTCAATGGAGGCGCCATCGCGCTCGGCCATCCGATAGGGGCGAGCGGAGCGAGAATACTTGTAACGCTGATTCATCTGCTGACACGCAGAAGAAGGAAAGGAAGCGGGCTGGCCGCCATCTGCCTCGGCGGCGGAGGCGCGGTAAGCATGGCCGTTGAAACTATGCGGTAACATCTGCCGGCGGTTGCGGCCGCTTTTTAAAGAAAGATTGAAAGAGAGCGCCATGAAAAAGAAAAACGAATCCGATTCTTTGAAAACGGAAAAGCGATTTACGAACCTTTCCGGCATGGAGATAGAGGCTCTTTACAGTCCGCTCGACCCGAAGGATTTCGATTATCTCAAAGACCTCGGCTTTCCGGGCGAGTTTCCGTTTACGCGCGGTATCCATAAAACCATGTACCGCGAAAGGCCGTGGACGATGCGCCAGTTCGCCGGGCTGGGCACTGCGGAGGAAACGAACCGGCGGTTCAAATATCTGCTGGAACGCGGGCAGATGGGCTTAAGCGTAGCTTTCGATTTACCCACGCTGATGGGATGCGATTCCGACCATCCGATGTCCCACGGCGAGGTGGGAAGGTGCGGAGTGGCGGTCGATTCCCTTGAAGATATGGAAATCCTTTTCGACGGCATTCCTATGGACAAGGTAACAACTTCCATGACGATTAACGCGCCGGCGGCGATTCTGTTCGCCATGTATCTGGTTACCGCCGAAAAACGTGGAATCGATTTTCAAGAGCTTGGAGGCACCATCCAGAACGACATCCTGAAAGAGTTCATAGCGCAGAAGGAATGGATTTATCCGCCGGAGGCCCACCTGAAACTCATACGGGATACCATCGTCTATTCCACAAAAAACGTTCCCAAATGGAACCCCGTAAGCATCAGCGGGTACCACATACGGGAAGCAGGCTCCACCGCCGTTCAGGAGCTGGCCTTCACGCTGTACGACGGCCTGACGTATGTCGAAGAGGGCATAAAAGCCGGGCTGGATATCGACGAATTCGCGCCCCGCTTATCTTTCTTTTTTAACGCCCATAACGATTTTTTTGAAGAGATAGCGAAATTCCGCGCCGCCAGAAGAATTTGGGCGAAAGAGATAAAGAAGAGATACAGCCCTGGCAATCCCGCGTCCCTGCTCCTGCGGTTTCATACCCAGACGGCCGGATGCACCCTTACCGCCGAACAGCCGCAGAACAACATCGTCCGGGTAGCCATACAGGCGCTGGCGGGCGTGCTGGGCGGCACGCAATCGCTTCATACCGATTCCATGGACGAAACCCATGCCACCCCTTCGGAAGAGGCTGTTACCGTAGCGTTGCGCACCCAGCAGATAATTGCCCACGAAACGGGGGTAGTGAATACTATCGATCCTCTGGGAGGTTCGTATTATCTGGAATCGCTCACAAACCGGATGGAAGAGGAGGTTTACAGCTACTTCGAAAAACTTGACGGTTTGGGCGGGATGGTGGCCGCCATCAAGGAAGGTTTTCCGCAGAGGGAAATAAGAAAAGCGGCGTTTGATTATCAAAAGGAGATTGACGCGAAGCAGAGGATTATCGTTGGTTTAAACGATTTCCGTGAAAAAAAGAAATGGCGCATTCCCCCCTTGCGGCTCGACCCGCTGGGGGAAGAAAAACAGATCGAGAGGCTGGAAGCGATTAAAAAGAAACGGGACGGCCGGGCCGTGGCGCGGGCGCTTGAAAATCTTAAAAAAACCGCCGAACGGGATGAAAACCTTATGCCTCCCATTATGGAAGCGGTATCGGTTTACGCGACGGTTGGCGAAATATGCGACACTTTTAAGGAAGTTTACGGCTCTTACGGCGAACCTGGCCTGCCTGCCGCTACACCGGCGCCGCTCTCCGGCAAAAGAAAACTGCTTATCTGCAAGGCCGGGCAGGACGGCCATGACCGCGGCGTGATGGTGCTGGCGAATTTCCTGGCCGATAACGGCTATCAGGTTATCTATTCGGGGCTGAGAAAAACCCCCGAATCCATCGTTGCGCTGGCGGTGCGCGAGCAGGCGGATTTAATCGGTTTAAGCATCCTCTCCGGCGCGCATAACACATGGTTTCCTCGGATACTCGAACTTCTGCGGGAAAAAGGGCGGGAAAATATCCGGCTCATAGGAGGCGGAATTATTCCCGAAGACGATATACGAAAACTTGAAGAACTTGGAGTAGGAAGAATCTTCACCGCCGGCAGTCCGCTGGAGGAAATATTGGAATACATAAACTCATTGTTCACTCATAAGCCCTGAACCGTTGCGTGCAGGGTGGAAGGTTTAAAAGTCATGGTAAAACTTGGCGATTTCATACTGGATTCGGTAAGCGACGGGTTTTTCCGGCTGGACGGCGGGGCTATGTTCGGCGTTGTCCCGAAGACGCTGTGGGAACAGATGAATCCGCCCGACGAACAAAACCGGATACTTCTATCGCTTCGCCCCCTGCTTGTGCGGACGCCGAGTGAAAACATCCTCATAGATACCGGCATCGGCGGGAAAGGCAACGAAAGTTTCAACTCCATCTACGGAGTGGACCGCAACCCCACGCTCGGCGAATCGCTAAGAAACGTCGGCCTGACCGAGGAGGATATTTCCATCGTCATAAACACCCATCTTCATTTCGACCATGCCGGCGGAAACACTTTTCGGGATGAAAACGGGCAACTGAGGCCGACCTTCCCGAACGCCCGCTACATCCTGCAGGAAGGGGACTGGGAAGACGCCACCCACGCGAACGAAAGAACGAGAGGAAGCTATCATCCTGACGATTTCATGCCGGTTATGGAAGCCGGGCAGATGGAGCTCATCGCAGGCGAACGGGAGATAGTCGAAGGGATTTCGGTTTTCAAAACGGGCGGGCATATCAGCCACATCCAGCTCGTAAAAATCGAATCGGGCGGCCAAACAGCCGTATATTTAAGCGACATCATCCCGACTACAAGCCATATAAGACCGCCTTTTATTATGGGGTACGATCTGTTTCCCCTCGAAACGCTGTCGATAAAAAAGGAAATTATAAAAAGTGCTGTTGAGCATAACTGGCTTCTGGTTTTCGAGCACGACCCGAAAGTGCAAATGGGCTATGTGAAGATAAAGGAAAACAGGCCTGTGCTGGAACCTCTGAGCAGGCCCGTCAAATGATTATGGATTTTATTCCATGTTATTCTGTTGGCGCTGGAGGCAAAAACAGACTGGTGAAAAAATGAAGAAAGTCTATCTGATATCCGGCGGCGTAACGAAATTCGCCAAGGCGAATACCGCCATGGATTTCCGGGCAATGGTGCGGGATGCCTACGACTTCGCGCTTGCGGCCGTGCCGTCTCTCGACCCCGCGATGATAGACGGCTCGGTAATCTCGTACTTTTCCGACCATTTCTCACGTCAGCTCATGGCGGGCGCGATGGTGCACGATTTTCTGGGGCTCTGCCCGAAACCGTCCCGGAGAGTGGAAGGCGGCGGCGCTACGGGCGGGCTCTGTATTCAGTCCGCTTACGAAGATATCGCGTCCGGCAGGATGAAGCTGGTTGTGGCGGCCGGGTTTGAAACGATGAGCCGGGTGAACACGTGGAAGGGAAACGAGTTCATAGCGCTTGCTTCCGATACGAATTTCGATTTTCCTTTAGGCGGTTTTTATACCGGCTACTACGCCATGATGGTTGCCCGTCACATGCACGAGTTCGGCACGACGCCCGAACAGATGGCGATGGTAGCCGTAAAAAATCACGGGAACGCTCTCCATAATCCTTTCGCCCAGCATCCGGCGAAGCTGACCGTTGAAGATGTGCGAAATTCCGAGATGGTGGCGTGGCCGCTCACGCGGCTTGACTGCTGTACCATGTCCGACGGCGCGGCGGTAGCCATCCTTGCCGACGAAGAGACAGCCCAAAAACTTTGTGACCGGCCGGTTCTGGTAAAAGGGGTCGGCACCGGCACCGACTGCATGAGAATGGCCGACAGGCCGCACGGGGAAGTTATTCTGCTTCCGCATGGAAAGAAAGAAGATTACGAAAACCTTAAATATCCGGGGGTGCACTCCTTTCGGGCCGGCAGGATGGCCGCCAAACTGGCCTATGAACAGGCGGGCATCGCCGACCCGTTGGAGGAGCTGGATTTCGTTGAACTGCACGACGCTTATACATCATCGGAAATCCAGACTTACGAAGACCTCGGCCTCTGCCGTTACGGCGAAGGCGGGGATTTCGTGGAACGGGGCGCGCCGTTTATGGAAGGGATAGACTACGGTCTCAATATTCCGGAAAAAGGAAAACTGCCGGTCAATCCTTCGGGAGGACTGCTGGCATCCGGCCATCCTGTTGGGGCTACCGGCATAATGCAGGCGGTATTCGCTCTCTGGCAACTTCAGGGAAGAATAGGGAAATTTTTCGGCGACGATACGCTTCAGATAAAAAACGCGAAAAGAGGCCTTATTCACAGCCATGCCGGCACCGGCACCTACGTTGCCGTAACGGTCTTGGAGGCGGCGCGATGAAGAAACCCAATAAGAAAATAAGACTGCCGGAAACGGAAGAGGGCGGCACGCTCTTCAACCTCGACCCTCTTATAGTCAAACAGCATTACGAAATAGATTACCTCCATTCCTACGCGCAGGATTCCCCTTTCTTCGCCGGCCTCGCTAAAGGGGTTCTCCTGGGAAGCGAATGCCGTAACTGCAACTATCGCTACGCCACGCCGCGCAAAACCTGCATGTACTGCGGGCATGAAACGGAATGGTTCGAGCTTCCGGCAACCGGCCGCGTGCATACATGGACAACCTGTTACTACGCCGGAGAGGTTTTTCTCAAGGAAACGCCGTTCAACCTCGTGCTGGTGGAATTCGATGGAGTCGACACCCTTTTCCTTTCGCGTCTGGTGGGAGTGGAAACGGGAGAAATCAGCATAGGGATGGAAATACGTCCACGCTTTTTACGGAACTCCAGATTCAAAGCGACGGATGTCTATTTCGTTCCCGCCGCGCCGGACGGAGAAGAAAAGAAATGATAATAGGAAAATACGACCCGCTGAAAGGAGAAAGGTTCCAGGTGCTGGATGAAACCGGCGCCGTGGTAAACGAAGAGCTGGAGCCTCAGCTGACGGAAGAGAAACTCGTCGGTTTTTACAGGCAGATGCTGATATCCCGTACAGCGGACACCAAGGCGTTCGCCATGCAGAGGGAAGGGAGAATGGGAACATACCCCCCCTTAAAAGGGCATGAAGCGGTGCAGGTCGGAAGCGCTATGGCGATGGAAGCGGAAGACTGGCTTTTCCCCCATTACCGCGACCTCGGCGCACTGCTTATCCGCGGCGTGCCGATTCATTTCGTATATCTCTACTGGATAGGCAACGAAGCGGGAAGCCGGTTTCCGGACGGGGCGCGCGTATTTCCGTTCACCGTGCCGGTCGGGAGCCAGATTCCCATCGGCGTCGGGCACGCGCTTGGCGCGAAACTGAGAAAAGAAAAACAGGCCGCTCTCATCTCTTTCGGGGACGGCGCCACATCCGAAGGGGATTTTCACGACGGGATGAATTTCGCCGGCGTTTTTAACGCGCCCGCCGTCTTTCTCTGCCAGAACAACAAGTGGGCGATATCCGTTCCGCGCGAGAGGCAGACAGCCGCAAAAACAATCGCCCAAAAAGCGGTGGCGTACGGTTTTCCTGGAATGCAGGTGGACGGCAACGACGTGCTGGCCGTCTTCTCGGCTGTGAAGGAAGCTCTCGATAAAGCGCGCGCGGGCGGAGGGCCGACGCTTATAGAAGCGGATACCTACCGGATGAGCGACCATACAACGGCGGACGACGCCAGCCGGTACAGGCCGGAAGAGGAAGTAAAGGCGTGGGAGAAAAAAGATCCGATAGTCCGCTTCAGAAACTATTTGCGGGCAAAGGGGATATGGAAAGAAGAGCTGGAAAAAAATCTTCAGGAAGAGGCCGATAAAATAGTGGAAGAAGCCGTCCATCAAGCGGAAAATTTTCCTCTGCCGGAGCTGGAAGATATTTTCAGGTACACATACAAAGAGATGCCGCCACATCTGGAAGAAGAGCTCGCGGAGCTTAAAGCGGCGGTCGAAAAAAGAAAGGCGGACTGAAACCATGCCCGCGTTAAATATCGTCGAAGCTGTCAGGCTGGCGTTGCGGGAAGAGATGCGCCGGGACGACAGCGTTCTCGTTATGGGCGAAGACGTGGGGAAAAACGGCGGGGTTTTCCGCACCACCGAAGGGCTTTTCGACGAGTTCGGAGAGGAAAGGGTTTTCGACACGCCTCTCTCGGAAAACGGCATAATGGGAACCGCCGTAGGGCTGGCTGTAAACGGCTTCCGGCCTGTGGCGGAAATACAGTTCATGGGCTTCATCTATTACACGCTGAACCATCTGATATGCCACGCCGCCCGGCTGAGAAACAGAACGCGAGGAAATCTCTCCGTTCCGCTGGTACTGAGGGCCCCTTACGGAGCGGGGATACGAGCGCCGGAACATCATTCGGAAAGCACCGAAGCGCTGTTCGCGCAGATACCCGGCATCAAGGTTGTCGTCCCGTCCTCGCCGGCCGACGCTAAGGGGCTTCTTAAGTCTGCCGTGCGTGACCCCGACCCGGTGGTTTTTCTGGAGCCGAAAAAAATATACCGCGCCGTAAAGGAAGAGGTGCCGGATATCGAGTACCTTATACCTCTCGGCAAGGCGAAGGTTGTAAAGGAAGGAAAAGATTTAACGATAATCTGCTGGGGCGCGATGGTAAAAGTGGCCGAAGAGGTTGCCCTGAAAGCGCAGGAAGAAAAGGTGGATGTTGAAATAATAGATCTCAGAACGCTCTATCCTATGGACAGGGAGGCCGTCATAAATTCGGTGGAGAAAACCGGCAGGGCGCTGGTTGTTCACGAAGCGCCGAAAGCCGGCGGGCTGGGAGCGGAGATAGCGGCAACGATTAATGAAAAAGCGCTTTTGCGCTTAAAAGCTCCGGTGCTTCGGGTTACGGGGCAGGATATAACGGTGCCGATGCCGAAAACAGAAGATTACTATATCCCGGACGCTGAAAGAGTGTTGCGGAGTATCAGAAAGATTATGAGTTTCTAGGAGCCGGAGGATGCGAATATGAAAACGGAATTCAAACTGCCGGACGTCGGCGAAGGAATAACGGAAGGCGAGCTTATTGAGTGGAAGGTCAAACCCGGAGACGCTATAAAGGAAGATCAGCTTATCGCCGAGATAGAGACCGATAAGGCCGTTGTGGAGATACCGTCCCCGCGCGACGGCATTGTGCTGGAACTTCATTTCGAAGAAGGGGATACGGTTCCCATAGGAGATGTGATTGTAACCATCGGGGACGAGGCCGACCGGCAGGCCGGCGAAGAGAAAAAAGATTCCGGCACCGTTGTGGGCGTGCTGGAAGAAGCGGAAGAACCGGCCGACGCCGAAAAAGAAATTCTAACCACCCCGAGAGTGCGGAAAATTGCCGAGGAGATGAAGATAGATATCGCCACAGTCAAGGGAACGGGGCCCGACGGCAGAATCATGGAAGAGGATGTTATTCACGCCTCCCAAGAACAGAAACCGGGAGCGAGGAGAGAACAGGACGACTACGGCACGGTTATAAAACTGCCCTTGAGAGGATTGAGGAAAACCATCGCCCGCAACATGATTCAATACCAGCAGTCCACCGCTCAAGTTACTCACATGGACGAGGCCGACATGACGGAGCTGGCGCTCATAAAGGAGAAAGAGGAAAATGCTTTCGCGGAAAAAGGAAGAAAACTTACCTACCTTCCATTCATCATAAAAGCTGTGGTGCTGAGCCTGAAAAAGTTTCCGTATCTCAACGCCTCTCTCGATGAAGAGAGCGGAATCATCATAAAAAAATATTACAACATCGGGATAGGCGTGGATACGAAGGACGGGCTTATCGTACCGGTTATAAAAAACGCCGACGGGAAAAATATCATCCGCCTCGCGGAAGAAATAGCAGACCTCGCCAAGCGGGGGCGGGAAAGAAAACTGGAAATCAAGGAACTGAAAGGCTCAACTTTCAGCATCACGAACATAGGCTCCTACGGGGGGATATACGCAACTCCCATTATTAACTACCCTGAAGCGGCAATCCTCGCTTCGGGCAGGATCCAGGACAAACCGAGAGTGGTGGCCGGCGAGATTGCGATAAGAAAAGTTCTGCCTCTTTCGCTTGCTTTCGACCATCGGATACTCGACGGCGGCATGGCCGCACGGTTCATCAAAAGCGTCGCCCAACTCCTGGAAGATCCGGGCAGGCTACTGCTGGAACTGAAATAGCGAGGCAAAATCGATGGCGTTCAAAAGAATTCGAAACATCGGCGTTATCGGCGCCGGCACGATGGGAAGCGGAATCGCCCACCTGTTCGGCCTGCACGATTACGAGATAACGCTTGTAGATACGGAAGAAAGCCAGCTTCAAAAAGCGAAAGAAAGAATAAGCGGGCAGATGGAGCCTTTCCAGAGCTTTAAATTGTTTGAGCTGATAAATTTTTCCACGGAAATCGGAAGGGTGGGGGAGTGCGATATCGTAATCGAAGCGGTGTTCGAAAATGAAAACGTAAAAAAGGAAACGCTGAACACCCTCAGCCGGGTATGCGATGAACAGGCCGTTATCGCAACCAACAGCTCCTCGATTTCTATCAACAGTCTTGCGGAAGCCGTAAAGAACCCTGAACGATTCATCGGAATGCACTTCATGAATCCGCCTGTCATCATGCCGCTGGTGGAGGTGGTAAAAGGTTCTCTCACATCCACGGAAACCGTTAAGACAGTAGTATTCCTCGCAAAAAGGCTGGATAAAGTTCCGGCCGTGGTGAACGATGCGCCGGGGTTCGTTTCCAACAGGCTGTTATTCGCGCTTATCGGCGAAGCGATGAGGCTTCTTGAAAGCGGCGTGGCAACCAAAGAGAATATCGACGCCGTGATGTGCCATGGCATGCACCATCCGATGGGCCCGATAACTCTTGCCGATTTTATCGGGCTGGACATATGCCTGAATATTATGGCTTATCTTTACGAAACGCTGGCGGACGAGAAATACAAGCCGCCTCGTATTCTCGAAAACCTGATAAAGGAAGGCAAACTGGGGCGGAAAACCGGCGAAGGTTTTTACCGCTACGACTAAAACCTTCGCGCCGGTATCAGCCTCTTTTTTTCAGAGGAACGTATTTTCTTTTTTTCGGGCCGGTGTAGTTTCCTCTCGGCCGTATAAGCCGGTTGTCGGCGTGCTGTTCCATGATATGCGCCGTCCAGCCGGTAACCCTCGCCGCCGCGAACAGAGGAGTGTAAAGCGAAATTGGTATGTCGAGCAGGTAATAGGCGGAAGACGAATAAAAATCGAGATTGGGATGAAGTCCTTTTTCCCTGTCTATAACCTTTTCCACAATTTCGGAAATCTCGAACCACCGCGTATTGCCAAGCCTGCGGCCGAGCTTCCCGGCGATTTTCTTGATGAAAGGATTTCTGGGGTCGCCCTTTTTATATACCCTGTGCCCGAAGCCCATTATCCTATGCTTGCGGCTGATGGCGTTTTGAATCCATGCTTCCGCCTTGCCCGGTTCCCCTATCTCTATGAGCATCTCCATCGCTTTTTCGTTCGCCCCGCCGTGAAGCGGCCCTTTAAGAGTGCCTATGGCCGTTATAACGGCGGAATGCATGTCCGACAGAGTGGAAGCGGTTATTCTGGCCGCGAAAGTGGAGGCGTTTAATTCATGCTCCGCGTAAAGAATCAGCGATGTGTCCAGCGCCTTTGAGGTAAAATCGTCCGGCTCTTTTCCGTGAAGCATATAAAGGAAATTCGCGGCGTGGGAAAGGTCTGTTCGCGGTTTGATCACCGTTTTCTGCCGTGAAATATGGTACTGCGCGGCGATAATTACAGGCATCCTGGATATAAGCCTGATAGCCTTTTTTCTGTTGTCTGCAAAGCTGTTGGAATCCGCTTCGCGCGAGGTCGCTTCAAGCACGCCGACGGCGACTTTTAGAGCGTCCATCGGATCTGTCGCCGGCGGAAGCCAGCGGAGCACTTCTTCCACCTCTGCCGGAAGCTGTCTCGCCGCTGAAAGGGTTTTATGAAACTCTTTCAGCTCTTTTGCGCTCGGCAGTTTTCCTTCCAGCAGAAGGAAAGCCGTCTCTTCAAACGTAGAATGCCGGGCAAGGTCGGTGATGGAATAACCGCGATAGTAGAGTTCGCTCTTTTCTTCGTCAACGTTGCAGATGGCTGTGTCGCTAGCGATGACTCCTTCCAGTCCGGCTTTGGGAACAGGATGTTCAGGCATCGTTCTCTCCTCCTTTTTCGTCGCTTACTTCAAGCTCCTTATAGTCGATAAGTTCGTAAAGTTCCTGCCGGGTGAACATTCCGCCAAGAAGTTCTTTCTGGGTGCCTTTCGCTTTCAGAACGTCAAGCGTTTCCTTCAGGCTTTTCAACATTACCCGCATCATTGTTAACGGGAAAATGACTATGGCATACCCCATTTCCTCAAACTCGCTTACGGTGAGATACGGCGTTTTGCCGAACTCCGTCATATTTGCGAGCAGTGGCGCGTTTACTTCTTTCGCGAACCGGCGGAACTCATCTGCCGATTCCAGCGCTTCGGGAAAAACACCGTCCGCCCCAGCTTCGATATAGAGATTGGCTCTTTTTATCGCGCCGTCCATCCCTTCGCTTGCCCGCGCGTCCGTTCGGGCGATAACGAGAAAGTCGGGGTCTTTCTTAGCTTCGGCGGCCGCGATTATTTTTTCTTTCATCGCTTCAGGTTCGATAAGACTTTTCCCTGAGAGGTGCCCGCATTTTTTTGGCATCATCTGGTCTTCGATATGGACGCCCGCCGCGCCGATATTCTGCAAATCCTCCACAAGCCGTATGACGTTTAAAGGCCCGCCGAAGCCGGTGTCGCCGTCCACAATGCACGGTATATCAACCGCTCTCGTAATATAGGCGGACTGCGTTAAAACCTCCGTCATGGTGAGAAGCCCGGTATCCGGCATCGCCGCTACGCCGTTGGCCAACCCCGCACCCGATATGTACAGACCCTTGAAACCTGCGTTTTCGGCGAGCTTCGCGGTAAGGCCGTTAAACGCGCCCGGCATCACCACAATGCCTTGCTCCATTAAGGAGCCGAGCCTTTTTCCGGCGGATTCTTTTGTTTCTGACATTATCGCATCACCGGAAATCCTTTCTCTGTTACTCAACCACAAGAAGTTTCATAAAACTGCGTAAATCCCGCAGACCGTCCAGATTCCATACGGCATCCAGAATATTTCCCCTCTGTTTTTCCGAAAAACACCATCCGCTTAGGGACGCGAATTTTTGCTCTATTTCCCCGTCGGTGAGAGCGTTCCGGGGATGGCCTTTCGGGAAGGCGACGGTTTTAGATAGCACATTGCCGGATTTTGTTTTTATGTCGATTCGGCACGGGAAGGAGTCGGGATATTGGGCGGTCATCTCCGCGTTTCTCTTAACCGTAACTTTTTTCAGCAGGCTTCTTAGTTGCGGTTCACGGATTCTTTCTTCGCTGAACTGTTCCAGTTCGATTCTGCCGTCGATAAGCGCCGCCGCCACGCAGTAGGGGAGGCTGTGGTCGGCGGTCTCTCTCGTTTCCGGCCGCCATTTCTCTTCGTCGCCCGCGATGATATCTACGCAGGTGTCGTAAGTCTCAACGGCTATCTCTTCAATATCTTCCACCGGCGTTTGCCCTCGGAGTTCGAAGGCCGCCTCTACCGCCGCCTGCGCGTGATACTCGCACGGCCATGCTTTTATGTATGTATCGAGAATTTTAAAGTTCCCTTTGTTTCCCCCAAAATCTTCCGTATCCAGCCGAAAAGGGCCGGTTACCTGATTGAAAAAACCTTTCTCGCCTTCAAAGACCGGAGAAGGGCCTGTCATGCCTTCCCCGGCAAGAACGGCCGCGAACAGGCCGTTGCGGGCGGCGTTGGCCGCAGCGCACCCTTTCCACATGGCAAGTTTTCCTACCCGCGTCTGCCTTAAGGTTATGTTCGGCGTAACTGCGAGGGCTACTGCGTGTGCCGCTTCTTCCTCGCCAAGTTTCATCAGCCTTGACGCAAGCATAGCCACCGACACGGAGACGTAGGAAACATGATCCCACCCGCGGGCTCTAAGGGAGGCGGCGTCGCAAAGCCTGCATTGAATTTCATAGCCGAGCACTATCGCCGTAATCAACGCTCTGCCGTCCGCCCCTTCCGCCTCGGCCGCGGCGAAAGCGGCCGGTATGTTATCGCTTGGATGTCCCGGTTCCTTTGAGAGATAGGTGTCGTTGAAATCGAGATAGCGGACGAGAACGCCGTTTGCGAACGCCGCGAAATCCGGCGGGGTTCTGCCGTCTCCTCCGATAATAGTGGCGCCGTTTGCGGTTTTCATTTTTCCGCCAGCTTTTCGCGCGGCCGTCGCGGGAACAGAATTATACGCGCCGAAAGCGCACGCGAGACTGTCGAGAACTCTCCGCTTTACTTCATGAATAACATCGGCTGGTAACCCTGAAAAATCCAGCGAAACCGCGTATCGCGCGAGACTGCGGGCAAGAAATTCCATATGCGCCTCCAGACAAATTCATGCCGTCCCCCGGCGAATAAAAATTCGCCGTCGGTTAAAAAACCTGTCCGCTCCGCCGGCGTCAGCTAAGAGCGAACGGTACTGCTTATTGGCTTTGCTTAATTATAACTTTTTAAACGTCACCCGGTCGATTTCCTTTCCATCGAATATGCTAATTCTCTTCCAGCTCCTTCAGGCCGGCGTAGTGCCGAAGCACATCCGGGTTTCTGAGCGCGTCTTTGTTGGGCACCGGCTTTTTCTGTACGGTTCTTTTCACCGCCAACTCCACTTTTTTCATGTTGAGCGTATACGGAATTTCAGGAACGTCGATAATTTTTGCGGGGACGTGTCTCGGCGAGCTGTTTTTTCTTATAGTGCGCCTTATTTTTTCCTTCAGTTCATCGGTTAGTGCTTGGCCGTGCGCAACTTTTACAAACAGAACCACCCGCACATCGTTTTTCCAGTCCTGCCCTATCGCGATGCTGTCTTCGATTTCCTCCAGCTTTTCCACCTGTCTGTAAATTTCGGCCGTGCCGATGCGTACGCCGCCCGGGTTGAGCGTGGCGTCCGACCGGCCGTATATAACAACGCCGCCCCGCTCGTTTATTTCTATGTAATCTCCATGCCGCCAGACATCGGGATATTTTTTAAAATAAGCCGAAAGATACTTGCTGTTGTCCGGGTCGTCCCAGAAATATATCGGCATGGAAGGAAACGGCGCCGTGCAGACAAGCTCCCCCTGCCGGTTAATCACCGGTTCGCCGTTTTCGTCAAACGCTTCCACCTTCATTCCAAGCCCCCTGCATTGCAGTTCTCCGGCGTAAACCGGCCCCATCGGGTTGCCGAGCGCGAAACAGCCGTTAAGGTCGGTGCCTCCGGAAATGGAAGACAACTGCACATCGCGCTTGATATCACGGTAAACGAATTCAAAACCCTCTGCGGAAAGCGGCGAACCTGTAGATAGAATCGTTCTGAGCGGCGAGAGATCGAATTTCACGGCCGGTTTAAGCCCCGATTTCTCCAGCGCCGCGAGATAGCCGGCGCTTGTCCCGAAAACGGTGATTTTTTCCTGCTCGGCAAGTTCCCACAGCGTCCCGGCGTCCGGGTAAAAGGGATGCCCATCATAAAGAACAATGGTCGCGCCCACGGCGAGAGAAGAGACGAGCCAGTTCCACATCATCCAGCCGCAGGTTGTGAAGTAGAAAATGCGGTCTTCCCGTTTCAGGTCGGTATGAAGAACGAGTTCCTTTAAATGGTTTACCAAAACGCCGCCCGCACTCTGTACCATGCACTTGGGAAGCCCTGTCGTTCCCGATGAATACATGATGTAAAGCGGATGCTCGAAAGGCAGTTGCGCGAATTCAAGTTCGGGAGCCGGCTTGGAAGATATGAAATCGCCGTACATAACGGCGTTCGGCAGTTCGCCGATATTTGGCTCCGGGTCGGTGTAAGGAACCACCACAACTTTTTCCACGGAAGAAATTTTTTGGAGAATTTCCGATACTACGCCGAGGGAGTCGTACCGTTTTCCGCTGTAAAAGTAGCCGTCCGCCGTGAAAAGCAGTTTCGGTTTTATCTGTCCGAACCTGTCCAGCACCCCTTTTACGCCGAAATCGGGAGAGCAGGAAGACCATGCCGCGCCGAGGCTGGCGGCGGCAAGCATGGCCGTTACGGTTTCGGGAATGTTCGGCATGAAACCGGCCACCCTGTCGTTCACGCCTACGCCGGCTTCCTTCATCGCGCCCGCGAGCCGCGCCACTGCGCCATAAAGCTCTGCGTAGCTCATTCTTTCGCAATCGCGGTTTTCACCATTGAAAATAATGGCGGTCGCATCATCCCTGTATCGCAAAAGATTTTCCGCGACATTTAGCCGGGCTCCGGCAAACCAGCGCGCGCCCGGCATTTTGCGGGCGTCGTCGATGACTTCCGACCGGTTCCGAGAAGAGCGGATATCTACAAACCGCCAGACATCGGCCCAGAAGTCGGCGATGTTGTTTACAGACCATTCATAAAGAGCGTTGTAGCTCTGACAATCGTACCCGTGCGTTTCATTTACGAAACGCATGAAGCGGCGCATGTTGGAGCGTTGAATTTTCTCTTTTGAAGGTTCCCACAAGAGTTTCGGCACCAATACCTCCTCTGTGTAATATTATCACGGAACCATGAATCAGTGACTTTGGAGGGTAGCCGCGCTTTATGGAAAATGAGAGTCGGCCTCACAGCGCTCTAAGCGAACTTCAGCCGAGTTCATATTACGGCCAATCGTGCCGACAACCCCCGTTTGAATTCGCTGAAAACTGTCCTCGGATGCCCAGCCATCTACAATAATTGCATATTGCACAGTGCAATTTTTGGTAGAGATTTTAAAAAAATCATACATTTTTTGAAATAAGCTGTTTGCTCCCATTTTTACCAGCTCTGTTTTTATATATATACGGGTATTTCTTAAATAGAATCATTGAATAAGTTAAGTAAAATCAAATAAATATATGACGCTGTCTGCTGACGTATAATTTTATGACAATATTATAAATTAATCCGGATTTCGGTTAAGAAAGGTTCGATTATTGCTCCTATTTCTATATGTAGTTTTGTTTAGTGGGATTCGGAATAGTCTGGATATTTAAATGGTTGATAAAAAAGGATTTTTTCCTGTTGAGGCTTTTGCAAATTGCAAGGAAATCTACGATAATGGTAGTAGAATGTTTTTAGCTCACCGCAGATTTGTCGGGAAAAGTGCCGGCGTCGTATTAGTGCTGTTGTTCGTGCTGATTTTCGGCTCAGTCTTGCCTGCGTATTCCGCTCCTGTTGCAGGTTCGTCGCAGAAATTTTTAAGCCGGGCGGATTTCGTTCAGTTGCTGGTCAGTAAATACAAAAACCATCCTTTTGTTCCCGAAGGCGCTGCAAAACTGCCGAAGCTTAAACTTTATGAAGCCGTGGCCGGGGAGATGGCAAATAAAAATATCAGGCTCCTTGTTTCAAAACCCGGCAATGAACCTCTTACCCGGATGGAATTCATAAATATTACATACGCGTTCCTCACCAGGCAGGAGGGGGATAATTATCTGGAGAGAAAATATTATCTTAAGAGCAAGGGCATCGTAAAACCTGACGATATCGGAATGGTCAAAAGCTATGAAGGTGACGTAAGATTCACCAGGAATAAATCGCAGGAAGAATTGCAAATCACCGGCACGTGGGAGCCGGTAATGTTTAAGGATATTGCCGCGACCGACGAAGATTCGCGCGTAAAACTTCAGTTTGACGATATGTCGGTTTTATCGCTGGGCGAGGATACGGAAATTGAAATCAACAGGATGATTTTTGATCCCAGCACAAAGACCCGCGATACCCTGATAAAACTCGTGTACGGCAAGTTAAAAGTGAAAGTTGCCAAGCTGAATGATAAAAGGAATTTTAAAATATATACCCCCACGGCCGTTATAGGCGTTCGCGGCACGGAATTTGTTGTTGACGTCAACCGGGCAGGCAGAACGAAGGTAACCACTATAGAAGGTCTTGTTTCCATGAGACCGATAACGGCGCTGGACAGGCAGACGGAGCGCGCTGCTGTTCGCCGTGAATCCCGCCAGGTTAGAACGAAGTCTGACAACAAGAAAGCGGGTGAATCAAAGCAAGCATCTGAGGAAGGCACAATGCTTCTCGCGGCCAATAAATCGGCAATTATCGGTCCTGACGGTGAAGCTACTGATGTGGTTGAGGTTTCAAAGGATGCAATCAACCAGGTTGTTCAAGATACCGAAGTTAATAACGCTGTGATTGTGCAGGGCGGGGGAATTATAACGCAGGAAGAAGCATCGGCCGCTGTTGCAAGTTCAGAGATGGCAGCCGCCATTGAAGGCGCCGCAGTTGTTTTGTCAGGGACGGCCGCTCAAGCGTCCGGAGAAAAGGATGCCGGCAAGGCGGCAAGCTCCGATGCAAAAGCGGAAACAACAGCCGATACTGATATCGATACTTCTGACCATGCAAATAATACTGATTCCGATGGCGACGGGGTGAATGACATCGATGACGCTTTTCCTGATAACCCAGCCGAGAGTGCCGACTCGGATAATGATGGTGTAGGCGACAACGAGGACGCATTCCCTAACGATCCTACAGAGACCGTCGATGCTGACGGCGATGGCGTAGGAGATAACGGCGATGTATTCCCGAACGATCCTACAGAGACTGTCGATGCTGACGGCGACGGTGTAGGCGACAACGGAGACGTATTCCCTAACGATCCTACAGAGACCGTCGATGCTGACGGCGATGGCGTAGGCGATAACAGCGA
>JAJRYM010000028.1 GCA_024275775.1 Nitrospirota bacterium | reverse complement strand
GGCTGGGATAGAGGCGCGATAGACCTCGGCAGATACATGGTAACGAAAGATGCCGACGATATCGGCGCGTTCAAAACGCCGACGCTCCGCGACATCACCCGCACCGCGCCTTACATGCACGACGGAAGCATCAAAACGCTCGATGAAGTTGTGGAATTTTACAACAAGGGCGGAGTGCCGAACCCGTATCTCTCAGGAGTAATCGAGCCGCTAAACCTCACAAAACAGGAGGTGAAAGCTATCGTCGCGTTCCTCAAGACGCTGGACGGAGAAGGGTGGCAGAAAATAACCCCGCCCGATTCTTTCCCGGAATAAACAAGCCTAAACGGTCGGGCTGAAGCTCGGCGCAAGCCTGGCGGAGCAATCTGTCTTACACGAGATGGCCACGACCCCGCCAAGGGCGGGATCTTGCCATGACATGTCAGGACATCCCATCTTTTTGTAAGGATGGGGGGCGGTGGTTGTGATTGCCGAAGCCGGGCTTGCCACGGCGAAGCACGCAGGGCGAAGACGGGAGCTTTTGCGAAGGCGGACGAAAGCCGGGGGATATGCTTGTTATGAGGAAGGGTGTCTGATAACTTACAAAACCATGAAGAAAAGAAGACTGAAGCTATTGCGCGGCATAAAGCGGGTCGTCGTGAAAATCGGAAGCGGCGTGCTGGGCGACGAAGACGGCGGAAACATTTCGGAAGCGACGCTCCACCGGCTGGTGGATGAAATTTGCGCCGTCGAAAAAGACGGCCGCTTTCAAGTGGTGCTTGTCTCTTCGGGAGCGGCGATGGCTGGCGCACGCGCGCTCAACCTGAAACAGGAAAATCTTTCGATTCCGATGAAGCAGGCGTCGGCGGCTATCGGGCAGGTGAAGCTGATGAAACTTTTCGCGAGATCTTTCGCGCGTTGCGACAAAAAAGTGGGGCAGATACTCCTTACGCATGACGACATATCCAACCGGCGGCGGTTCCTCAACGCCAGGAACACGCTGGAAACGCTGTTGGAGCTCGGCGTTTTGCCGATAATCAACGAAAACGATTCGGCCGCCGTGCATGAAATAAAATTTGGCGATAACGACACGCTGGCCGCCATGATTACAGCGGTGGTGGACGCGGACCTTCTGCTGATACTTTCGGACGTCGAGGGGCTTTTTGATTCGGATCCGTTTAAGAATCCTAGCGCGAAACTTATCGAAGAGGTCGAGACGATAGACGCGCACATAGAATCGATCGCAGGCACCGGAAGCTCGAAAACCGGCGTCGGCGGAATGAAAGCAAAAATTACTGCGGCCAGGACCGCGATGGCGTACGGCGTGCCGACGTGGATTATATCCGGCAAAAAAGAAGGAACGATTCACGCCGCTCTTTATGATGGCGAGGGGGGAACGGTGTTCCACCCGCACGCGCAGAAAGTGTCGCAGAAAAAACACTGGATAGCGCATATACTCAAATCAAAAGGAAAGGTGCATGTTGACGGCGGCGCAAGGAAGGCGCTGATAAGCAACGGGAAATCGCTACTCTCCTCCGGCATTACGAAAGTGAGCGGAAAGTTCGATAACGGCGAGGCCGTTTCCATAGTGGACGAAAATGAAAACGAATTCGCGCGCGGGCTCGTGAACTACAACTCCTTCGAGCTTGGACAAATAAAGGGCGCGAACAGCGCCCGCATAGAAGAGATACTCGGGTATAAAACATACGACGAGGTGATACATCGCAACGACCTTGTGCTTTTGAAAAAAAGGGGGCTGAACCCATGACGATGGAAGAGACCGGCAAGAAAGCGAGGAAGGCCGCGCGCGCGCTGGCGCTTCTCGATACCGAAACAAAAAACAGGGCGCTGGAGCTGATTGCGGAAAACCTTGTAAAAAACAGTGAACGGATAATCTCCGAAAACGCGAAAGACCTCCGCCAGGGCGAAGAGAACAACCTCGCCGAAGCCATGCTTGACAGGCTTAAACTGGATGAAGCCCGCATCGGGGATATGGCCGACGGCGTGAAGCATATCGTCTCGCTTGCCAACCCGGTCGGCAGAATTTACGGCCAAACCGTCCGCCCGAACGGCCTTCAAGTCCATCGTGTGCGAATACCTATAGGCGTGGTGGGAATTATCTACGAATCAAGGCCGAACGTCACGGCGGATGCCGCCGCGCTCTGCCTTAAATCCGGCAATGCTGTGATACTGCGGGGCGGGAAGGAAGCTTTTCATTCCAACCGCGCCATCGCTTCGGTTATCGCAGAAGCGTTGGAGCAAGCCGGCATAAACCGGGACGCGGTTCAGTTCATCGAAACGACAGACAGGGCTATGGTGCTGGAGATGCTTAAGATGAATCGATACATAGACGTTATCATTCCACGAGGCGGTAATGAGCTTATAAAATTCGTGTCGGAAAATTCAACGATTCCGGTGATAAAACACGACGCAGGCGTATGTTCGGTCTATATCGACGAGGGCGCCGACTTTCAGAAAGCGTGCGCGATAGCCATTAACTCGAAGGTTCAGCGTCCGGGCGTATGCAACGCGGCCGAAACGCTTCTTGTACATTCGGCCTGGATGGATAACCTCGCCTCCCTGCTGGCGAAAATGGCCGAACAGGGAGTGGAAATTCGAGGGTGCGAAAAAACTCGCGCCGTTTTCCCGCAGGCGGAGG
>JAJRYM010000027.1 GCA_024275775.1 Nitrospirota bacterium | reverse complement strand
CTCTCCCCACGCAAGCGTCTCGGCAACTTTGTCGCCGGGAAGGCTCTTTGTGCGATCGTCAACCTCAACAAGAAAAGCTATATCCTGCTCATTAAAAGTCACCTTTACCGCTACCAGATCGTTGCTGGGAGTGAAGAACCTATCCTTCTGAATAATCTGAGGCACAAGATAGAAAGCGGTGCTTTCGATGGCGTCCCATGCCGGATCTTTCTCATCTTTCGGCAGTTCAGTAGCCTGCACGCCTTTCACAACTGTCATTCCTTCCTGCACGGCTCTTTTTGGGTCGGCAAGGGACATGACGTAATTAACTACATGCCACCTATCTTCTTCGGAAAGTTTGCCGTTACCGGTCTTATCTGCGGCGAACGAAGGCATTGGCGTATTCGGAATACCGGCCGTTACCCTTGAAAAAATTGCCTCAGGCGTATATCCGCCCCTGAAAGTCCACGGTTTCGTGAAATTTCTTGGCCAGACCCTAGCGCCCGAATCTTCCTTGAGCTTCTTAATGAGACTGCCTTTTCCGGTTTTGCCATGACACTCGTAACACTTGGCCTCCTGAAAGGCCTTTTTGCCTTTTTCGATACTTTCCGGCGAACTGGCGATTTTTCCGCTATAGTTAATAGGAGCCGGGTTTTCCGCACCTTCAAACATATCGGTAAGGCTCTTTATATAAACCACCAGATCCAATCTTTCCTGCTCGTTTAAAATCTGCTTCCATGAAGGCATGGAAGTGCCCGGCAGGCCATCGGTAATAGCCCTGAGAAGATCCTCGTCGCGCGAAAGATTAAAGTCTGCGTCAAACGGGCTGGTTTGATACTTGTATATGCCAAGCGAGAAATCCCGTGGCGGCGGAATCATAAAGCCGGCCGCCGGACCGTCCGCCTCGCCGGTCTTGCCGTGGCACCACCAGCATTTCTTCATATAAAGCTTTTTGCCGTTGTCGGCATTGCCCTGAACGGCGAACACCGGTGATGCGCAAAGCGCAGTCGCTACAAGAGCAATCAACAGTAGTTTACCCAGTCTCTGTAAAAATATATTAGAAATCACCATACCTCTATTCCTCTCCGCCTTCTGATGTAACACGGGGATGATGTCCTGTGTAATCATAAAGAAACAGTATTGCCTTCCAGACCTCTTCTTCGCTTAGCAGGGTATGCCATACAGGCATGGCCGATATCCAAGGAGCTCCTTCTGACGGCAAGCCGGGACCGCCGGTGCTAATCCGCCAGAACACGAACGATTCTGTCAACTGCGCTATCGTGCCTACGTCAACAAAGTTCGCCGGCAGAGGATTGAATCCAGCGGCGAACGGGCCTTTGCCAAGCAGTCTGTCTCCATGACAGAAGAAGCAGTTTTTAAAGAAGACCACCCCTCCCTCCAGCGTATTTTTTTCAAGTTCAGCTTTGTCTTCCACCCTGTACGGATTTTTTAAAGTCTGAAGAGAAAAGCTCTTGTTGAATGCTTTAACGGTGGAAGGCGGTGCGGGATGAATGGACCGAAGTTCCACAGGAGGTTCGAATGTCGGTTTTACATACTGATAGGCCACAAAAGCTCCAACTCCGCCGACGATGACCGAAAGAGCCATCATGGCTACTTTCTTTGAAGGATTGGCGTAAATATCAGCTATCGGACCGATTATATCGTTGTACCCTTCTTCACTGCGCGTGAATATGAGCAGAAAAGCGGCCACAACGAAAAACATATACATCTTCATAACGCTGGTCGGGACAACCGGCCATGTTCCTGGATGCATTTTCGATCCTATGAGGGGTATTCCGTATTTTAAAAGGGCATACCCAATCAGAATTGCTATAACAGGCTTTAGGATTTTCATTCCTACTCTCCCTCCGTACTATCAGGTTCCTGATCGGGCTTCTTGTCGGGATGAAGCACTGCGTCAACCAGCATGTTAAGCTCCGAAACCGTCATGCTCTCAGCGAAATCATCAGGCATGGTGTCGGCATCAAAACCCTCGGCGATTACAGCATTGGGCTTGATAATGGACTGCGCAATAAACTGTTCAGCCGTCAAACCTATGACTCTGCTACCTGCTGTCGCTCCTACTTTTCCAAGGTCGGGCCCTATATCCCCGCCTTCATCTATAAGCGGATGCATGTGGCAGGCCGAACAGCCGAACTTATCGAACGCCTCCTGCGCGTTGGCCGCCACTGTTACCTCTTCTTCTTCGCCATCATCAGCCGGGGCCTCGCCCGTGGGAAGTGCAACCGTGATATCAACGCCGGCGGCTGACTGAAGGTAGGCTATTACCGCGCCCATCTCAACATCGGAAAGGCCGATAGCTCCTTTGTTAACGGAAGGCATCGGGCTTACCGTATCGTTGGTTCCGGTTTTACCGTAACCGGCCACAACGAAAGCCGACGGGTCAACCAGCGATTCATGTAAATACTCCTCGCCGTTCATGGCTTCTCCCTGATACCTTGGATCTTTAATGCGCTCGGCAGCCCGCACGCCTACCGGCTCGCCGTCACTGCTGGCCATTTCAAGAATAGGCGCTCTGTGGCCAGTAGTATTATGGCAAAGGGTACAGGTACCCTTGCCGTGGAAAATCTTATCACCGATGGCAACGTACTGCTCCATCGTTATATCCCCGGAAAGCTTCTCCTCTACAGGAGGAGGCGCCGGGACAATAAGCGGAATGCCGAATGTAACAAAACCGGCATACCCAAACATGACCAAAAGGCTGAAAATCAGTATTGGAAACAAATCGCGCATAAGCTACCCCTCAAAAACTCGGCGAACATCCACCAAAAAAGTTTAATTTCCCGTTTCAAGCGCCGGCTCTTCTTCCAGAGCCGCCGGATCTTTTTTCTTCTTGCTTGCAAGAATCGGCATCCAGAACATGAACAGAACCAGAGCAACAAATATTATTACTATTAGCGTCACCATATTCGCGGCGAACGGCAATGTCGGCGTAAAGGCGTTTACCGAATTATCTCTGAATACGGTGTAAACATGCCAGTGCTGTCGAATACCCGACCTTACGTACCCCATCAGTCCCATCAGCCACGTGAAGGAGACCGCCAGCAGAAACAGGGCATACTGCGACCTGACCGGCATATTCCCCCACTTCATTTCTCCTACCTCTCTCGACCCCTTGAACATCAGCACGTCTATAATGGTGCCGCCCACAAGAACCACAAGCGTTGTGCAGACCTGAGGAACAGAAAGGCCGATGCGGACAGCGGCCGGAATGAAGTAGCTGTAGACGCCAAGCGCGATAATGTTAGTCGCCGCGGCTATGTAAAGGCCTGTCTGAACGGCGGTTCCGTTTTTCTGCCAGAAGCCGTCGCCGACCGCTTTCTTATTCGCTCTGCTGAATATCTGAAAACTGCAGAAAGTAGCCAGCAGGAGGATATTAACCGCGGTATTCTTGGCGGCCATAACTCCGAAGAATCCAAGCACCGGATGATGCGCGTCACCTATCTGGGCCAACTCTCCCGCAGACATAATCAACGTATGCGGGGTAAACCACATCAAAAACGCAATCAGTATTACAGTTCCTATCGGAGCGATCATGAAAGAATATCTATCTCCTCCATTGGTTCTGCCAAGACTGCACCAGAGATAATAGTTTGATGAAAGGAACAGCGCTCCTATCAGAACGGCCTGTATGATAAACAGCCACGCGAAAACCCCGCCCATGAGCGTAATTCCCATCTGTTGGGAGTATCCGTAAATTTCCTTGGTAAGCCAGTAGCCCGCGAACGGAAGCGGAAGAAGACCCGCCATGGTGACGAAGAAGGAAGTGTATCCCATCCAATCGTAGTGGGCTTTTTCCCTGGCGTCTTTAGTGGTAAGCACTTTATAGGCGGCATACGCGGCTGTAATCGAGCCGCCGTAAGCTATATTTGCGATGAATCTGTGAAGATTTAGCGGGCCCCAGAGAGGGCCGGCAATCGCCGCCCAAGTATCACCCAGAAATGCCCCGTTATCGCCCAAGCCGGCAGGCGCCATCATAAAAGCCGTCCACGAATTGGCCAGCAACATAATGACCAATCCCGCGGCATTGACTCCAAGCCCCAGAAACAGATGAAGCTTTTTGTTGCCGCCTGCGGTCATCCTGTCCCACCCATAGTAATAGGTGTAGACGAAGAAGCTCTCCGCGAAGAACATCAAGGCGTAGATAATCATCACCTTGCCGAAAACGCTAACCATATACTCCATGAACTGCGGATACAGAACTATAAGAAGCATTGTAAGAAGTCCGCCGAAACTTGCCGACAAGGAGAATCCGGTCATGGCGACTTTCATGAACTCGTGCGCCATATGGTCGTATCTCGGATCTTTCGTCATCACGCCTATAAGCTCGATAACCCATACAAAAATGGGAACAGCTAAAACAAAAGCGCCGAAGAAAAGATGCAACTGAGCGACAATCCATACGGCAATCCGCGAATTAACGCCGGATATTACAGGATAGTCCTTGGCCTCCAGAACGGGAGGCGCTATAGGCTTCCAGACATTATCATCTACGGCTTCTTCAGCGGGCGCCGCAGCTTCTTCGCCGCCATCCGCGCTCTCTTCCTGAGCGTAGGCTTTATGGTCGAAGAATTTCGCGACGCTTCCAACAGAAGCCACGTTCGCGAAAAGGAAAAAGGCCAGTAATACGAATACGGCCCGGAACAACGATGTTTTAATTTTTTTCTTTCCTAGCATTGCGTTACACCCTCACTCTTTTCATGTTCACTAACACCATTCCCTCTCCTCATTCGGAGGGGAAAAGTTCCAGCCCCTGAATGTGCTGTAACACATTGTCAAGAAAGAAAAAGACAGCCCCGAAAACTACTAAGGAAACGATAACTGTTACGAATTTGTTCAACCTCTCCCCTCCCTCGAATGGGTTATGTTTAGGCACCAATATGGACAAACCAAATGAACAGGCTTGTCCGCCCCCGTTTATGTATTCAACATTCGTACCGTGAGTGATTCTAGGAAGAGGATGCTTTGCTTGTCAAGGAGAAAAAAGCTCTAAATCGCTTTTTTTACCGATTTGTCCATTTTCATTAAAGTCGCGCGGAAAACCGAAGAGGGAAAGGCCGGCCGATTTTACAAAAAAACCCGATGAAACGTTTAAACATTTCATTAAAATCCATCATGTAAAATTTAACTAAAGATGAAACTTCGGAGGTAAAATATAAAACCGGCGTTAACTTATCGGCGCTTCAGGAATATCTTCAGCTAATTAACTACCGGAGCCGGCGAAATTTTCATTAATTGTTATTGGCATGGTAATTGGTCATTTTTAGAGAGGGAGATTTTCGTTTTAGGGTATATCGGCGGATAGGTATTTTTTTGAAAATCAGTGAATCGGTTTCGAGTCTTGCCAGGTTCAAGCTTTTGATAATCTCTTTTCTGCTGGTCGTCGGCCTGCTTCCGGGCCTTTTGGGGCTTGTGGCCATATATGAAAAAAGCAGGAAAGAACTTTTATCTTTAAAAGGCAGATATTTTCAGGAGGTCGCAACTTTCACCGCTTTTCAGGTGCAGACGGTATTGAAATCAAGGCTTGAGACCATAGATCGCCTGACTCTTCTCCCAAGCGTTTACAGCATTCTTTCCTCGCCGGAAACGGCCAAAACAGAAATAAAGTATTTCAAAAGAATTATCGAACCGGAGATGGCGAATAAAGGCATCGTTTTCAAGATTTACAACACAAACGGGGAGGTGCTTTTCAGTAGCGACATAATCTATCCGCGCATCGACCCCGGCAAGGCGTGGTCGCTCGAGAAATACGCCAGCGCCAATACCAAGTATGTTTCGGACGTACAAATACCGCCTAAAGGGGAAAACTATTCCTATATTGAAATATATGCGCCGGTGAAAGACGAATCCGGTAAAAATATTGGATTTATCGTGGCCAGATACGTGGTGGATCAGCTGTTTGATATCGTCAAGAAAATAGAGATAGGGGAAACCGGCCACGCCAACCTTGTAATTTCCACCGGAGAAATTCTGGTCTGCCCCATTTTCCCGCCCAAAAGCCATAGTATAAGCGGGAATCTCCAGAAAAAGATTTTCTCCGGCTCCGGGTGGTCGGTTGTGGAGGATGACGCCCACGGCGCAACCGGCTCTCTGGTCGGTTTTGCTCCTATTAATCTGTCCCAAAAAGGGTTGCACCCGGACAGTTTCGGCAAAAAGCAATGGGTGATATTCACAAGACAGGAACCATCGGAGACTTTTCAGTCGCTTTTGGAATTCAGAAAGGTTGTCGGATGGTACGCTTTTACGCTGGCGGTTCTGGTAGTTATTCTTGGGGTGGTGGCGTTTCGCCGGATAATGAAAGCCCAGAAAGCGCACCAGGCCGATGTCGTCAACAGGGAAAAAGCGGAATCCATAGCAAAACTTATCGATAGTTTTGAGGAAATGATGTTTAACCCCCTAGGCGAATTCGGCAGGGAAATAGACAAACTGGACAAGGAAGTAAACGGCAACAAGCTGACGATTACAATGATAAAGAAAATCCGGCATCATTTATCCGGTTTCGAAAGCCTTATCCAGCATCTCCGATATTACACCCTGTCCGATAAGATAAAACTTGAACCGGTTGACCTTTCCCGGATAGTCCAGTCATCCGTTGCCATGCTGGACTACATGAGCAATAAAAAGAACGTCGCCATTCAATTCACCCCGCCTGAGGAAGAGGTAATTCTGTACGGCGAACCTAAACTGCTGAATATCGTTATTCTGAATATCTGCCTCAATGCCATTCACGCAAGCGGTGAAGCCGGCAAAATCAGCATAACCATTGAAAAAAACAGGATTTGGGGAATATGCACTATCGAAGATAGCGGCATCGGAATTTCCAAAAAGGAGCTTGAAAGTATTTTCGACCCCTTCTTTACAACCAAAAAGGGGCATAAAGGCTACGGCTTGGGTCTGGCGGTAAGCAAAGGGATTATAGAAAGGCACGATGGTAGAATTGCAGTGGAAAGCTACCAGGGAAAAGGGACAAAAGTGTCAATAAGGCTGAAAATGTCGCACAAGAAAAAATAAACCGTTTTTCATTTCATTACTTCTCCATTTCGTTACTATGTTATATTCAACTAATAGGAAGGTAGGCTAATATATTGGAAGAACATAAAAAAGATACAGAAAAGAAGAAGTTTACGATACTGGACTGGGCAATCCATTTTGGCATAGCCGTAAATGTTTGCGTCATAATACTTATTTTATGGTGGGTTTTGGCCCATTAATGCTTCAGGCCGGTTTAAAAGCGCCTGAAAACCTGGAGTGGGCATAGGCGCATCAAACTATTGTCCGGAATTTGAAATGAGAAAGTGGTAAGTGCGTTGAACAACGGAAAAATACTGATTATCGATGACGATCAATCAATATGCAAAACTCTGAAACTGCATTTCGAACATCACGGATGCGAGGTGACTACCGCCTATTCCGCATCGGAAGGGTTGCGCGCGCTCGATGGTCTCCCGTCGGGAATCGTAATTCTGGATATCAAACTTCCGGACGCGAACGGAATAGATGTTCTGAAGGAAATCCGGAAACGGGGCGACAGCTATTACTCGATAATGGTAACGGCTTATCCGGACATGGACTCCACCATCAAAGCCGTTCAAAGCGGGGTGGGCGAATATATTCACAAGCCTATCGATATTCAGGAGCTGGACAACGCCATAAAGAAAGGGTTTCACTTTTTCTCTAACATACAGGACCCGACCAGCAAGTTCATAGGGGTGCCGGAATACAACTTCAACGCATTCCATTTCATAGGCAAGAGCCCTATCATGAAAGAACTGTTCAAGACGGTCGGCATGGTCTCAATGAGTAAAGCCACGGTGCACATAACCGGTGAAAGCGGCACCGGCAAGGAACTGGTCGCCAGAGCGACTCATCAGAACAGCCGGGATAAAAACGCGCCTTTCATCTCGGTTAACTGTTCGGCCATTGTGGACACCCTGCTGGAATCGGAGCTTTTCGGGCACGTTAAGGGTTCCTTCACCGGCGCTATTAATACCAAGGAAGGCAAATTTTCCCTCGCAAGAAACGGCACCATATTTCTTGACGAAATAAGCGAAATGAGCGTAAATCTTCAGGCTAAGCTTTTGCGGGTTCTGCAGGAGCGCGAATTTGAAATGGTGGGCGGCAAGGAAAGCTCAGGGCCGACTGCAGAATAATATCGGCCACTAATCTCAATCTCGAACAGCTTGTAAAGGAAGGCAAATTCCGGGAAGATCTCTTCTACCGGCTGAAGGTAATCACTATCAGTATCCCGCCGTTAAGGGATAGAAGTGAAGACATACCCGAACTGGCGCTTTATTTTCTGGCCAACACTAACCGGGAAATAAACAGAAACATCAAATATATTTCAAAAGCCGCTATTGATTATCTGGTTTCCCGCCCATGGCCGGGGAACGTCCGCGAACTTGAAAATACAATCACCCACGCGGCGGCCATGTCGCAGAACGAAAGGCTTACCGTGGAAGACTTTCTGGCGGTGGCCGACAAGGAGGGAAAAAGCCCGCTCCAGACATCGATAGTTGCGGAAACCGATGGCGAAGACGAGTTGCCGCTTTATCAGGTCGACTCTTTCCGGCCTAAATCAATAAACGAAATGGAAAAGGAACAGATTCATAACACCCTTAAACATACGAAATGGCACAAGGGAAAAACTTGTGAAATACTCGGCATAAGCCGCCCCAGGCTCGACAGGAAAATAAGAAAATACGAAATACGGCCGGCTTGAGATTCGCAACTGGAAAGCCGGCTTCACGCATCATCGGATAAAGATGGAGTAGCAGGAGTAATTATGAACCCCTTGCAGGAACTGGCCCTTCTGATTCAAAAGGGTGAGAACCAGAAAGCGGTCAACCGGGCGGATAAGCTTTTGCAAGATTCGTATTCCACTAAAGATATCATCGGCGCCGCTTCGGAAGGGCTTCGTGTTCTGCGCGACAAATGCACGGTGGAAAATTTCCAGCTTCTCGACGTTCTCCTCGCAAGCCGCGCCATGGCCGAAGTCGTTGATGAATGCGTAGCTTCAAAGCTGAAAGATACTATGGATACGCTCGTCGCGAACAATGCCGGCAATAACGGCAACAATGGAGGGCAACCGGAAAAAACGATTGTTATCGGCACAATAGAGGGCGACGTTCACGACCTCGGCAAACATATCGTCTCCACCCTTTGCCGGTTCAACAATTTCCGCGTGGTAAATTTGGGCAAGGATGTGCCGGTCGATACTTTCGTTAAAGCTGCCATAAAGGAAAAAGCCGATTTCATAGGCGTCTCAAGCCTTATTACGGTTTGCCTGCCCGCGATTAAAAACATAAAAACGATTCTGGAAGAAAAAGGATACGGCCATATAAAGCTGGTGGGCGGAGGGTCGGCCGTTCAGCAAAGCTGTCTGGAGACGCTGAATCTCGACTATTTGGCATACGACGCTTTTGACGGACTTGACTATTTCTGCAACTCTTCCTGATTCATCCGGGTAGCGACCATTGAAACCTATAGAAAGAATTCGCTCGGTAATTCATTTCCAGAAGAAGGACAGGCCTCCGGTCATACCCGAACTCGTCGGAGTAACGGCGACCATGGCCGGAATATCTTCAAGAGAGTACGCCCAGTCGGGAAAGGCGCTGGCCGAATGCCAGATTGAAGCGCAGAAAAAAATAGGGCACGACGCGGTTTTCGCCATGGCCGATCTTTGCGTGGAAGCCGAGGCGGTCGGTTGCGAACTCTCTTACCCCGAACATAATTACCCACACATCAATAAAACGGTAATCCGTGAATTCAAGGACCTGGCGTCGTTAACCGTACCTGACCCCCGCAGGGACGGCCGCATGCCGGAAATGCTGAAAGCCGTCCGAATGATGAAAGCATCGCTCGGAGAAAAAGGGGTTCCGGTTCTGGCGCAGGCTACCGGCCCCATAACGCTCGCTTCCAGAATTATGGATATAGAAAAAATGCTCTACATGATTGTGGACGAACCGGAACGTTTTAGGAAAATACTGGACTTCTGCACGAGAGTTGCGGAAACGTTCATCGACGCTCTCATAATGGAAGGGGCGGACGGCATACTGATTTTCGACCCGTCGGCCTCGCCTTCCGTTCTGCCGAAAAAGATTTTCAGGGAGTTTGAACTGCCCCTTCTGAGAAAACTCCTCGCCTCGGCCAGAAAAAAGAATCCTTCCCTTATAACGTGGTATTCCGTGGCGGGCCCCGCGCAGACGAATTCCCTCATTCTCAATTCCGTAACCGCAGACGTAACCACCGTTGATTATATGGTGCCGATAGAAACTGCTATGAAATATTCCGGTTCCACCGTGATTAACGGAAACATAAAACCGGTTCTTTTCCTTGAAGGCAAACAGAACGATATTCTCCGCGAAGCATCCTCCCTGCTGACGGCCACCCGCCCCTATGAACGGTTTATCCTCGGAAGCGGGTGTGAAATACCTTTGAATTCAAAAAGTGAAAATATCGCCGCGCTCGGAAGCGCCGTTGAAAGGGAGATGGAATATTTTGAGCGGCTCAACACCGCTTTCGAAGGATCCGAGGAAGTTACAATCATGCCCCACCGCAGGAAAATTCACGTTTCCACAGGCAGTTGCCTGCTGGACGCCGTCCATGACTCCGGAACCGCTATCACAAGTTACTGCCATAAAAACGGTTCGTGCGGGAAATGTATTGTCAGAAT
>JAJRYM010000026.1 GCA_024275775.1 Nitrospirota bacterium | reverse complement strand
TAGTCGAGTTTGTCATGGCGAGACCCCGGCTTTCTTAACGGGGTCGTGGCCATCTCAAGCCTACGCCAATACTGTATTCCAATGAGATCGCCACAGTTCCCTTCGGCAACTTCGCGATGACATTTCTTACGGAGAAGGCCGCAAAATCGGGCCATCTCCGGCCTGAATCGACATTTATTTTTTTCCGTTATGATAACGAAAAGCATCTAAATACGGCCTTTTTTCGTTATAATAACTAAGCATGGGTGATTGCCCGTTATTTTCATGCATCGGTTGATTTTTGATACACTTTCAAAAACTTGATGGCATAATAAAGGTTAGCAACTGCTTCTAGAGTTAGCCCCTCTTTAAGAACATCATCGAATGATTTAGCGATTTCGATATGCCTACCATCACCCTCAGTTTGTGGTTTCCTGCCATTTTCCTGCGCATTTTTTTTTGCGCACTTTCTGAGTTTGGTAAGGTCTTCTACACTCAGACCTTTGATCACTCCTCCAAAAAAGATTTGCGGCTTGCCTCCTCGTAGAAATTCTCTACACAAAGCAAGAGGCAATAAGTCCTTAATATTATCGGACTCAATTCCCAGTTCATCCTTTATCGTATTGCGCATTCCGTCAGTAAAAAGCTTTTCAAATGCTTCATGATCTTTGAATGTACCAATCTTATTATGCCATCGAGCTGCACTAGATGCTGAACAATGAAATCCCCCTTCAAATACGGCTAGCTTTTTTTCTGCTCTTTGAGGTAAATATGCATAATATTTTCCATTATCTTCATAAAAGAGTATCACCGATATCCCTATAGTGTTTGCTAGAATTTTTGAGTTCAAAGGTGGCAATTTTGCATTACCATATCCGTCATTATATTTATCTTTCAAATATGCCCTTAAACTTGTATGCGTGGTGAAAAGTTTACTATCTTTCCAATCCATCACTAGGTTAGATTGTACCTGATCTGAATACAGCGCTTTTTGTATTTTTAAAACAATGTCGAAAGTTTTAGAATTATCGCTAACGGAGTTAAGTCGGATTATTTCAGAATCTTCAGCATTAAGGCCTGGACACTTTTTAAAAGCATCAATAGCCTCAAGTTGAAAACCTCTCAGACCATCATTTTCGCCATCCTGTAACTTAAAGGCATCTCCGTTTTCCACATATATTTTTTCTACAGCTTTGTTCATTTCATCGAGAGTGTCCCGTTGCCAACATATTTCCTCACTATAGGGAATCTGCCCTGCGACTGCATTGCTGTAAAATTGACATAATCTTGATGGATCGTAATCCAAGTATTTAGATGGAAAGAACTTTTTTTTAGCTTTCTCCAGGTTGTCTCGAGTTTTTGCGATTAGTAATCCAGCAATTTTTCGTGTTGCCATATCTTCTGCCAGATGTTGTACTTTTTCCACTATTTCGTGAGGATTCGCTAATAAAGCCATAACAACCCCCTTTGCTTTCATTTTGATAATAATTCATTTGCTCATTATTGATTAGGATTTGCCAAGTAGTGAGGCGAGTTCGGTGAGGAATTTGCGGTTATCTTCCTTTTTGCCGATGGTGACTCTGATGTATTCCGGCAGGCCGTAAACGTCCATCGGCCTCACCACGACCCCCCTAAGGAGCATATCCTCGAAAACTTTTCTGCCTCTGCCGACTTTGAGCAAAATAAAATTCCCTTCTGTCGGCATGAAATCTATCCCCATTTTGGCGAGCGATTCGAATATCTGTTTTTTGCCGAGCCGGTTGAGCGTAAGCGATTTTTTTATGTGATCCGCGTCGGATAGCGCCGCAAGCGCGGACGCCTGCGCGAGTGAATTGACGTTGAACGGCTGGCGCACCCGGTTGAGGTAATTTATCAAATCCGAGTTGCCGATACCGTAGCCGACCCGCAAACCGGCCAGGCCGTACGCTTTAGAAAAAGTCCTAAGCGTAACCAAATTGGAAAACCGTTTTTTCAACGCGGGCGTATCGGGATAATCGCGCGCCTCCACGTATTCAAAATAAGCTTCATCTACGACTATCGGTATTTTGGGCGACGCCGAAAGAAATTTCGTCAACTGCCGCTTATCGGCGTAGGAGCCGGTAGGGTTGTTCGGGTTGGCGATAAATACCAGCCGGGTTTTATCGTTAATCATTCCGGCCATCGCCTCGAGATCGTGCCCCAGATTTTTCGCCGGAGCCTCGCGAATTTCCGCGCCCAGCCCTTCGGCGATTATTTTGTACATCAGAAACGAATATTGGGAGACGACGATGTTATCGCCCGGTTTCACGAAACAGCGAAGCAGGAGCTCTATTATCTCGTTGGAGCCGTTCCCGAAAATAAGCTCGCCCGGCCGAACGCTGAGTTTCTTCGCCAGCTTTTCCCGCAGATAAAAACAGCCCCCGTCCGGATAGACGTTCACGCATTTGGCGTGCTTTAAAAGCGCCTTTAACGCTTTGGGCGACGGCCCCAGCGGGTTTTCGTTACTGGCCATTTTCACAGACCGCTTTATGCCGAGCTCCCTTTCGATCTCCGCAAGCGGTTTGCCCGGTTCGTACGGTTTGAGGTTGCGGATATATTCCGGCACAAGCTCTTTCAGCCGCTGTTTCATTTACCACCCTCCACCGGATAGGAGCCGAGAACCTTCAGCTCTTCGGAAAGCGCGCCTG
>JAJRYM010000025.1 GCA_024275775.1 Nitrospirota bacterium | reverse complement strand
CGGATCGGAAGAATAGACGCCGTCTACCTTGGTGGCTTTTAAAATAACTTCCGCCTTTATCTCCATTGCGCGCAGAGACGCCGTAGTATCGGTTGTAAAATACGGGTTGCCGGTACCGCCCGCAAAAATAAGAATCCGCCCTTTCTCCATATGCCGGAGCGCCCTGCGCTTCACGAACGGCTCGGCTATCTGCGACATCTGAATGGCTGTCTGCATTCGGGTTTCAACCCCTTCCTGCTCCAGCGCGCTCTGAAGGGCAAGCCCGTTAATGATGGTCGCCAGCATCCCCATGTAATCGCCTTGCACCCTGTCAACTCCGGCCTCCGCCGCCAGACTCCCCCGAAGGATATTACCTCCGCCGATAACGATGGCTATCTGGGCGCCCAACTCATGAACTTCCCTAATCTCCGCGGCCAGTTCACGCGTTGCGCGATAATCTATGCCTTGGTTTCCCTCTCCCGACAGAGATTCTCCAGTAAGTTTTAAAAGAACCCTTTTAAACCTGAGCGTTTTCATTTTATCAGAGGCTTTCTCCCAGCTGATACCTTACGAACCTTCTTATCGACATATTCTCCCCCAGTTCGCTTATCTTTTCCTTAACGAGAGCCTCGATGGTCTTATCCGTATCCTTGACGAAAGGCTGTTTAAGCAGGCATCTTTCCTCAAAAAATTTCGCCAGCCGGCCTTCGACAATCCTGGGGATTACTTTTTCCGGCTTGCCCGATTCCTTAGCCTGCTCCGTCAATACGGCTTTTTCTCTTTCGATCTCTTCCGAGGGAACGTCTTCGGGAGAGACATAATCAGGGTTTATCGCCGCGATGTGCATAGCGATATCGTTGACGAAGTCCGTGAAAACCTCATTTCTGGCCACAAAATCTGTTTCGCAGTTCACTTCCAGGAGAACGCCTATCCGGCCGCCGCCATGAATATAGGAACCGATGACTCCTTCCGAAGTCTGCCTGCCGGATTTTTTCGCGGCCTTCGACAACCCTTTCTTTCTCAGATAATCGGTCGCCTTTTCAATATCGGCGTCCGATTCCTTCAGAGCCTCTTTGCAGTCCATTATTCCCGCGCCGGATTTTTCGCGCAATTCCTTTACAAGATCAGCGGTTATAACCATTTAAATCTTTCCTCCATTCCAGAAAAACCCGCGTAATGCGGTCAGTTGTTACCAGTGCCGGCATCTTTCGGCGCGCTACCTGCGGAAGCGCCCTCGCCCTTGCCACCTGCCTGCGCGGAAGCGGGCGCCGCCGGTTTAGCGGCCTCTTCAGCCTTTTTGGCCGCTTCTTCCTCTTCCGCTCTTGCCTTCTTACCGGCTATTTCCACTCCCTCGGTTATCGCGTAGCCCACCGATTCGGTAATCAGGCGTATAGACCTTATCGCGTCGTCATTGGCGGGAATGACGTATTCAATCCCGCTCGGATCGCAATTGGTATCCACCATGGCGACGACTTTTATTCCAAGCTTCGCGGCTTCCTTGAGCGCGATAGTTTCCTTTTTGGGGTCAATCAGATAAATAATATCCGGCAGAGACTTTAATTCCTTTATGCCGCTGAGATTTTTCAGAAGTTTCTTCCTCTCCCGTTCAAGAACGAGTACCTCTTTTTTGGGCAGTACCTCGAAAAGCCCGCCGTCCTTCATCTTTTCAAGTTCGTTCAGACGGTCGATTCTTTTTCGGATGGTCTCGAAATTGGTTAGCATGCCTCCAAGCCACCTATTGGTAACGTAAAACATCCCGCACCGTTCGGCCGTTTCCTGAATACAGGACTGTGCCTGTTTTTTCGTGCCGACGAAAAGCACTTTTTTGCCGTCGGCGACGGAATCTCTTAAAAACTTCAGAGCTCCGCGGAAAAGGCGCATGGTTATCTGCAGATTTATGATGTAAATCCCGTTTCTGGCCCCGAAAATATACGGTTTCATTTTGGGGTTCCATCTTCTGGTCTGGTGGCCGAAATGCGTGCCGGCTTCCAGCAACTGCTTCATGGTGATGTTGACGTTCATTAAGAAATCTCCTCTAAAGGGTTAATAATCAGCCCGGCCCGTCCGCCCATACGGATTAAATCCGCACCCAAGGCATCCGGCCTGTTTCCGAGCCTGTCGTTTATCCGCGTAAAACGCGAATATAAAAATTTAGTGACGTATTCTAGCAGGATTATCCGCGAATGGGGCATCTTTTTTCCCGATGGAAAAGCGTTTGCTGTAAACTCTTTGCAATGTTTATCGATGAAGCAAAAATTTCGCTGAAAGCGGGAGACGGCGGCGCGGGATGCGTTAGTTTCCGGCGGGAAAAGTACGTTCCGCGCGGAGGGCCGGACGGAGGCAACGGCGGCCACGGAAGCAAAATAATTTTTGTCGCCAACAAGGGAGAGTCTACCCTCATACGGTTCAGGTACAAAAGAATATTCGAATCGGAAAACGGCAGACCGGGCGAAAGTTCCTCAAAACACGGCAGACAGGGGGAAGACCTTATCCTGACCGTTCCCTGCGGGACGGTAATAAAGGATGCGGAGAGCGGAGACATTCTTTGCGACCTTACGGAAGACCGCCAGGAATTCACGGCGGTAAACGGCGGAAGAGGCGGCAAAGGAAACGAGCACTTCAAATCTTCCCGCTACCAGGCGCCGAGATTTGCCCAACCGGGCGAACCGGGCGAAAGAAAAACGGTACTGCTGGTTTTAAAACTGCTGGCGGATGTAGGCCTGGTAGGTCTTCCTAACGCCGGCAAATCGACCCTCATATCGAGACTCACTGCGGCAAAACCGAAAATCGCCGACTATCCTTTCACAACCCTCGCGCCAAAAATAGGAGTGGTGGCGGTGGAAGACGATGCTTTCGTAATGGCCGACATGCCGGGCCTTATCGAAGGCGCCCATCTTGGTAAAGGGCTGGGCACAAGATTTCTGAAACATATAGAAAGAACCTCCGTTATCTGCCACCTCGTGGATATTTCCGACCCCGACCCGGAAAAAATCCTTCACGATTTCGAAGTAATCGAAGCCGAGCTTAAGGGATACGGCCACTCCCTTTCGGAAAAAAGGGAGGTGGTGGCGCTCACGAAAATCGACGCGCTTGAAGGCGGCGAAGCGCCGGAAGAGATACTGCGGATTTTCGAAAGCCGTGGCATTCAGACTGTGCCTTTATCGGCTGTATCCGGCAAAAACCTAGAAAAATTCGTCAGGCTCGTTTACGAGCTGTTGCGGGAAAAACGCGGTAGCTGACGCGGCCCCTTAAATCGGCCCCAGACCGTTGGCCATTGTGGAACATACCGCCACGCCCGAACTGATTACGTTTGCGCCGGCGGCGGGATCGTGTATAAAAGTCGAGTTGTTTTTCTGCTGAACGCTCTTTCCGGCTCCAACGGCTCCTGTCATGGTGGCATTATCTTCCAACTTGAATTTTTTGTCGGCGTAAGCGCCGGCTGAAACCACCGCATTGTCCTTTACCTTCACATCCTTGTTAGCGGTAAGCAGAACATTGGCGGGATTGCCCCCGCTATTGACAGTAGCGTTATCCTTAACTTGAAGATCTTTTTTGGCGTTGACGTAAAGATTCGCGCCGGGATTAAGCGTTACCGAAGAATTGTCCTCGAATTTGACATCCTTTTTAACGACAAACCTTACATTGCCGTTGATTATCAGCGAAGCGGAATCCTTCAGCTTGAAATCCTTCTGCACGTAAATCGTGGCCGGGCCGGTGATGGTTAACGTGCCGCTATCTTTGACCTCGAGCTTTTTGATGTAAAAATCACCCGGCCCCAGCGACTGGCTCTGGTTGTTTTTTATCTTCAGATTGGTATATGTCTGCGCCGGATCGAAAGTACATCCGCCACCCGGCACTCCGCCCCCTGTAGTCGCACTCACGGCCGCCGCGAAACCGGTGTAAGTGACTTTTCTTTCCGCCCCGGAAATGGTAGAGGTGGCCGAAAGCGTATCTGTGGCCTGCGTGTACGCAGTTATGAACGTCTCCCCGTTCGGAAGTGTGTGCGTTCCGGAAAGGACCGCATCGGCCGCAATCTGCGCCGGCGTGACAAGGCTGTTATCCGCAGCGTACTGAAAAGCCCATTCAATGCCGCTCT
>JAJRYM010000024.1 GCA_024275775.1 Nitrospirota bacterium | reverse complement strand
GAACCGCACAGCCGACGACAACCAGTATAATTTCCGGAGCGATGGCGCCTATATGAACCGGGGGTATCTGTATCGGCATCAGTTATCCTCCTTAACCGGATCGGGAATAACAACCTTGGCGAGGACGGGAGGTTTTTTCCGCTCAGCTACGGCGCCTCGGCTCGTAACCGCTACAAGGTTCTTGACGGAAGCTTCCATCCGCTCTATTACCGGGTTCGGGTAAACGCCGAGCCAGAATATCACCACTATCATCGGCAACATATAGGCCCACTCCCGGCAGGTCATATCCGGCAGGTTTTTATTGTTTTCGTTGGTAACTTCGCCGAACATCACGCGCTGGAACATCCACAGCATATAAACCGCGCCGAATATCACGCCTGTCGTGGCTAGCACGGCATAGAAGACGTTGGCTTCGAACACGCCCAACAGAATGAGAAACTCGCCCACGAACCCGTTGGTCCCGGGAAGCGCTATCGACGAAAGCGTGACTATCATGAATACGGTCGCGAACATCGGCATAACGCGAGCAAGGCCGCCAAACTCGGAAATCAATCGGGTATGCCTGCGCTCGTAAATAATGCCGACTATAAGGAAAAGCGCACCGGTTGATATGCCGTGATTAATCATCTGTAGTATGGAACCTTCGATGCCGTGCACCGTGAAGGCGAAACTGCCGAGCACTACATATCCCAGATGGCTCACCGATGAATAGGCGACCAGTTTTTTTACGTCCTCCTGCACCATAGCCACCAGCGCGCCGTAGATTATCCCCACCAGCGCTATGCCGGATATCCACCAGACGGCGGCGTGGGCGGCTTCGGGAAATATCGGCATGGCAAACCGCAGGAACCCGTAGGTGCCCATTTTCAGCATGATGCCGGCAAGAATAACCGACCCGGCCGTAGGCGCCTCTACGTGCGCGTCCGGCAACCATGTGTGGAACGGCCAGACCGGCACTTTAATTGCGAAAGCTACGAAGAAGGCCAGGAAAAGCCAGAACTGCGTTACCGGGTTCAGAACCATGCCGTGGTACTGGAGAATGTCGAAACTGTAAACGCCCGTCTGGGCGTGATGCTCAACGTAAAGCACGAGAATGGCAAGGAGCATCAGCACCGAACCGGCCATCGTGTAAATGAAGAATTTTACAGTGGCGTAAATCCTGCGGGCGCCGCCCCATACGCCGATTAGCAAATACATCGGAATGAGCATCAGTTCCCAGAAGAAGTAGAAAAGCACGAAGTCCAGCGCGCAGAAAACGCCTATCATGGCGGTTTGCAAAACGAGCAGGGCAATGTTGAACTCCTTGACGCTCTTTTCTATGGCCGTCCATGTGGAGAGATAAACCACCATGCAGGAGAAGGTTGTAAGAAGCACGAGGAAAAGGGATATGCCGTCGATTCCCATGGAGTATTCGATTCCGAAGCTCTTAATCCAGTCGATCCTCTCCACGAACTGCATTTCGGCGGTGCCGCTTTTGAACATGAAGAAGAGCGGTATGGAAATAATGAAATCGACTATGCCGATGATAAAAGTCGTAACCCTTATTATGTTTTTGTTCTCGCCGTCTATGAACAGCAACAGCAGAGCGCCCAAAAGAGGGATAAATGTTACTACCGACAGCCAGGGAAAACTCATGACAGCCCCATAACGTAATAGATGACGAACAGGAGTGTGGCAAACAGCATCGAGAAGGCGTAATCGCGCACAAAACCGGTCTGGATTCTTTTAGCCCAAGCGCTGAGCGTCGCAAAAAACGACGCCGTACCGTTTACGCAACCGTCGATTACTATCACGTCTATGACCTTGTGAAGCATCTCCCTGCTTACGTTGACAATCGGATGGGTGAACACCGCGTCGTAAATTTCGTCGATGTAGTATTTGTTGTATATAACCTTGTGGATGCCGGAAAGTTTCTCGTAAAGTTCGTCCCTTTTCTTTGTGTTGAGAATGTAAAAGTAGTAAGCGACGTATATGCCGGCGGCGGCCACGCCCAGAGAAAGAATCATAAGACCGACTTCCAGCATAACCGACGGGTGTTCCGCATGTTCGGCGGCCGCGTGAGCCGCCACGGCTCCATGCTCGAAAACAGGGCCGAGGAAATTATGAAGCACGTTCCATCCCTCGATAAGAGGAACGCCCAGGAAACCGCCGACGGCCGCAAGCCCGGCGAGAACGATAAGAGGCGTCGTCATGGAATCGGGCGATTCGTGAAGATGATGCATCGCCTCCGGCTCCACCCTGCTTTCGCCGTGGAACGTCATGAAAACCAGCCGGAACATATAAAACGCCGTAATGCCGGCCGCTATCGCGCCGATTATCCAGAGCACGGTATGGCCGGAGTTAAAGGTGTCGGCCAGGATTTCATCCTTGCTGAAAAAACCGGCGAACGGCACGATGCCCGATATGGCGAGAGTCGATATTAGAAACGTCCAGTATGTTTTAGGCATATGTCTTTTGAGGTCGCCCATCTTCTCCATGTTCTGCTCGCCCGACATCGCATGTATCACCGAGCCGGAACCGAGGAAGAGGCAGGCCTTGAAGAAAGCGTGAGTCATCACATGGAAAGCCGCCGCCACATACCCGCCGACTCCGCAGGCCATGAACATGTAGCCGAGCTGGGAAACCGTGGAGTATGCCAGCACCCGCTTGATATCCTTCTGGAACAGGCCGATGGTGGCCGCGAACAGCGCCGTAGCGCACCCGATAACGGCGACGACAGTCATTGTCGTTGGGGCCATATCGAAAAGCGCGGACGACCGGCAGAGCATATAGACTCCGGCCGTAACCATAGTAGCCGCGTGGATGAGGGCCGAAACGGGAGTGGGGCCTTCCATCGCGTCCGGCAACCATGTGAAAAGCGGAATCTGCGCCGATTTGCCGGTGGCGCCGAGGAAAAGCAAAAGCGTAATGGCGGTGGCCACCGTCCCGCCGTAATGGAGGGTTGCCGGCGCCGCATTAAAAACGGCCTGATAATCAAGCGTGCCGAACGTAACGTATATCAGCATCATTCCAAGCAGAAAACCGAAATCGCCGATTCTGTTCATGACGAACGCCTTCTTGCCGGCAGTCGCCGCGGCGTCGCGGTGATAGTCGTAACCGATAAGGAGATAAGAGCAGAGGCCCACGCCTTCCCACCCGATGAACATAAGCAGGAAATTGTTGCCCAAAATCAGCATCAGCATGGAGAACATGAACAGGTTGAGGTAACAGAAAAACCGCCAGTAGGATTTATCGTGCTCCATGTAACCGGTGGAGTAAACATGAATCAGGAAGCCGACGCCGGTTACGACAAGCAACCACAGTCCGGAAAGGGGATCCAGCATGAAGCCTACGTCCACGTTCAGGGCGCCGGCCGATATCCAGGAATAAACAGTGTTATCCAGCACCCTATGTTCGGGAGGAAGCGCCAGCAGGTCCAGAAAAGCGTCTATCGCGAAGATGAACGAGAGGCCTGTTGAGCCGAGCGCGAAGATATTCACGCCGTTTCTGCTCATTTTCCGGCCTATTACGCCGTTAATAAACGCGCCCGCGAGGGGAAGCGCAACGATCACCCACAATAAATAGCCCATAAACCCCTATCCTTTAAGGATGTTCACTTCGTCCACATCAACGGTAACCTTGTTTCGGAAAACCGCAATTATTATCGCCAGCCCAACGGCCGCCTCTGCGGCGGCGACGGCTATAACCATGAAAACGAACACATGGCCCGTCATATCGTTAAGGAATCTGGAAAACGCCACAAGCGTAAGGTTCACGGCGTTGAACATAAGCTCAATCGACATGTAAATCACTATCACGTTCCGCCTCGAAACAACGCCCACCACTCCTATGGCAAAAAGGACGCCGCTCAAAATAAGGTAGAAATTAAGTGGTACCGTTTCCATTCCTATGTCCTGCTTTTACTCAAAATTACCGCGCCGATTATAGCCACCAGCAAAAGTACCGACGCTATTTCAAACGGTAAAATAAAATCCGTGAACAGTGTTTTAGCCACGCCTGCCACCGTTCCGAACTCGGCCGAAACGGCTCCCGCCTGCGAGAAGGAGACGAAATCCATGGATGCGGCGATAAGCACAAAAACGAACGCCACAATCACAACGCCTATTCCCTGCATGGCAACTTTGTGGCGGGTGATAAGCCCTTTCTTTTCGCGGAGGTTCAAAAGCATTATCACGAAAAGCACAAGAACCATGATGGCCCCCGCGTATACGATTACCTGCAGGGCGGCTATCAGATGCGCGTCCAGCAGTGCATACAGGCCGGCAAGGCAGAGCATGTTTACTATGAGAAAGAGAGCGGACATCACCGGCTGTTTCACGACTATCATGGAGACGGCCGCGAAAATCGCAATGAAACCGAAGACGTAAAAAATCAGTAATTGCATTTCGAATACGCCCTCTTTCTTATAAATTCCAGCCTTTCCTTCAGCTTCGCTTCTGGAACGAGCAGGGCGTCCTTATCGTAAATCATCAGCCCTCTGTCCAGTTCGGTAAGGTTTTCGTAGTTATGGCTCATCACTATCGCTTCTTCCGGGCAGGCTTCCTCGCACAAGCCGCAGAAGATACAACGCGAGCCGTCCAGAACGTATGTTTCAGGATACCTGGTGCCGTCCTTGCGGATTGCCCCGACAATGGATATGCAGTGCGGAGGGCAGGCAACCTCGCACAGCCCGCAGGCCACGCATTTCTCTTTGCCGTCTTCGCCTCTGACCAGCACCGGCCTTCCCCGGTACGCTTCCGGGATATTCGGTTTTTCTTCCGGATAGTAAATCGTCATTATCTTCCGCTCTTCAGGTTTATTTAATATGTAAGCCCTCACCACGGAAACGAAATTGGGCAGAAAATGTTTGGTGGTGATGTAAAGCCCTCTGATTATTTCCGGGATGTATAGTTTCTCCCAAAAAGTAAGGGTGATGTTTCTATCTACTTTTACTGTTTTTCCAGGCATTTAATTCACCATCAGCAGAATGATTCCAGTTACAACTATATTGGCAAGCGACAGCGGAAGGATGATTTTCCAGCCGAGTTTCATCACCTGATCGTACCGGAAACGCGGCAGAGACCAGCGGATAAGCATGAGAAAGCCGATGAACATCGCCACTTTCAACCAGAATACCCCTGTATGAACCAGCATCGTAAAGAGGCTCCCAAAGTTCAAGCCGAAGATGCCGGCAAGAAAGTTAAGCAGAGAATCATCCGAAAGGAAGGGAATGTGCCAAGCTCCGAAGAATACCCCCACGAGTATTGCCGCAATCGTAACAATCTCAAGAAATTCAGCCATCCAGAACATGGCGAATTTCAATCCTGAATATTCCGTAAAATAACCGGCCACAAGTTCCGATTCCGCTTCCGGCGTGTCGAACGGGACTCTTTTGTTTTCGGCCAAAGCGCACGCTATAAAAAGAAAGAACCCTACAGGTTGCAGGAAAATCCCCCAATGGAAAAACTCTTCCTGTCCGGCCGCTATCTCCGTAAGGCTGAGCGTATGGTAAACCATAAATACTCCCACAAGAGTCAGCCCCATGGCCACTTCGTAGGAAAGCATCTGCGAAGCCACCCGCACAGCCCCAAGAAGCGACCAGTTGTTGTTGGATGACCATCCGGCGATTACCGAACCGTAGGTCGCCAGCGACCCCGCGGCGAAGACAAACAGAATACCCACATCCAAATCGGCTATTACAAGATTGGTTTCATGCCCCCAGAGATTGTATTTCCCGCCGAACGGAATAACGGCAAACGCGAGAAGGGTCGGCACAACGGCGGCAAACGGCGCGAAAGTGTGCAACACTTTGTCCGCGCCTCTGGGGATGAAATCTTCCTTGACGATAAGCTTGATGGCGTCCGACATTATGTGAAACAGGCCGCCTAGAGTGTAACCGAATATATCCGCCCTGTTGGCGCCTATTCTGTCCTGCATAAGCGCGGACTGTTTTCTCTCCACGTAACCGAGAATCGGCGCGAAAAAGCCTATATTCAGCGTGAAGATGAAGATTATCTTTATCATCATTTCGATGAGTTGCGGAATGAGGTTAGGCGCGGGAAGATAAGTATAGTCGAACATTATCTGTCGCACTCCCCGCCTATAAGGTTAATCATGTCGAACGTCGGAATGATATCGGCAAGAAAAGCGCCTTTCACTTTATGCCCCAAGGCCTGGGTAAGCAGTAAGCACGGCGGGCGCACACGGCATTTGTAAGGTTTGCCTCCGCCTTCGCTCACCACGTAGAATCCAACCTCTCCGTTGGAGCCTTCGGAGGCGAAATACGCTTCGCCTTTCGGCACCTGTATGCCTTCAATCTGGTTTTTGAAATGGAAAATAAGAGGCTCCATCGTTGTATAAACATCGTCTTTCGCCGGCTGTCTCACGCGGGGGTCGTTCACGTTTATCGGCCCGCCCGGCAGTTTTTCAATGCACTGTTCGATTATTCGTATCGACTGTTTTACCTCTTCCATTCTCACAAGGTAAATATCGAAATTGTCTCCCGTAGT
>JAJRYM010000023.1 GCA_024275775.1 Nitrospirota bacterium | reverse complement strand
TATCAGCTCCCCCAAATCGATGGCGGGATTCTGCCGGACTATTTGCTCTACGGTTTTGCGGGCCTGCGCTCCCTTGTAGCCGAGGTTTTCAAGAGCGGCCACGGCGTCGTCCGCCGGAGTGGCGGCCGTTTCAAGCGGCGGACCAAGTTTATCCTTGAGTTCCATCACGATGCGCTCTGCGGTTTTCTTTCCTATCCCCGGCGCCCGCGAAAGAATATCAGCGTCGGCGCTCCGAATGGCGTTGCGCATTCTCCCGGCGCTTATGCCGGATAGCGCCTGGCAGGCCAGCTTCGGCCCCACCCTCGTTACGGAAACAAGTTTCAAAAACATCTCCTTTTCATCCGCGTCATGAAACCCGTAAAGATGAAGCGCGTCTTCGCGGGCCACGGTAACAACCTCCAGCGCCGCCTCCCCTCCCTCGGACGGCAGGTTCTCATACGTCGCAAGGGTTATGAAAAGACGGTACCCTACGCCGTGAACGTCCAGCAAAGCCTCGGAAAAAGTTTTCCTAATAACTTTCCCCTTCAGCCGGGCTATCATCGCAGGGACGCCTTACGCAATATCGGAGAGGTATGAACGTGGCAGACCGCCACCGCAAGCGCGTCCGTCACGTCCAGCGGAGAGGGGCGGTTTGCGATTGAGAGAAGCCTGCAAACCATGTCGGCCACCTGTTCTTTGCCCGCTCGCCCGGCGCCGGTGAGCGCTTTTTTCACCTGAAGCGCCGAATACTCGGCAAGCGGAAGCCCGGCAAGAAGCCCGGGAAGAATAGCCGCCGACCGCGCCTGCCCCAGCATGAGCGCCGATTTGGCGTTTTCGGCGAAAAAAACGTTTTCCACCGCAACTTCGTCCGGGCAGTGCTCTTCGATGATTTCCCGGAACGATTCGAACAGATGTTTAAGGCGGGGAGGCAGTTCCCGCGTGGACGGCGGTTTTACTACGCCGAAAGCGACCGCCTTTACGGTTCCGGATTTTTCTTCAACCAGCCCCCAGCCGGCGACGCGGCTTCCGGGATCGATGCCGAGAACAAGCATCGCCTACTCAGCCATCGCTTCCATTATTTCGCTGGCAATGTCGCAATTTGTGTAAACCTTCTGCACGTCTTCAAGGTCTTCGAGCCGTTCCATAACTTTCAGCATGGAGCGGCTCTGTTCCGCGTCAAGCTTAACGGTGGATTGCGGAATCATCGTCAGTTCGGCCATTGCAGGTTCAAGCCCTCTTTTCTCGATGGCCTCTTTAACCTGCTCGAAATCTTCAAGAGAAGTTATTATCTCGAAAACGTCGTCTTCGAGGCTCATATCCTCCGCGCCCGCTTCCAGAACGATATCCATCAGTTCCGCTTCGTCTATCGCCTCGGCCGGTATGGCAATCAGCCCCTTCTTGTCGAACATCCAGTTAACGCAACCGGTCTCGCCCATGCTCCCGCCGTTTTTTGTCAAAACCGCCCGCACTTCCGATACCGTTCTATTCCTGTTATCCGTGGCGGTAACCACAAGTATGGCCACGCCCCCAAGCCCGTAACCTTCGTAGGTAACCTCTTCAATCATATCGCCGCCCAGTTCGCCGGAGCCTTTCTTGACCGCCCTGTCGATGGTGTTGGCAGGCATATTGGCCGATTTCGCGTTGGCGACAGCCGTTCTCAGCCGAGGGTTGGCGTCCATATCCCCCCCGCCAAGCCGCGCCGCGACGGTTATCTCCTTGATGATTTTCCCGAAAAGTTTGCCCCGCTTGGCGTCAGTGGCGGCTTTCTTGTGCTTGATTGTTGCCCACTTGGAATGACCTGACAATTTTTACCCCCCGTAACAAATATGGTTTTTACCGATTTTAGCACAGCCGCCGAAACTATCCATCGGAGCGCGCCTTCTCGATATTCGATTCCATCTTTTCCCGGATTTTGCGAATAGTGTTCGCGTATTCGGCCTCGACTGCGGTTTTCGCTTCTCCCGGCGGAAGGCTAGCCGTTTTCTTCTGAAACATTATCTCCTCCTCCGCCATTCTTGCTTTCGCGCGGGAGCGTATCTCAGCTATCTCTTTTTTCTGCGCCTCGGTCAATTTTCCTCGATCACCGCCGCCGGATCTTTCCATCGCAAGTTCAATCGCGCTTTTCACAAAAAACCTCCCTTGAATAACCTGATGTTGATTATAGTTTAACATCGGTATGCGGGTATAATCAGCCGATGACCGAAGAAAGAGTTCTAAACGGCGCGGAAGACGATAACGACGCTCTTCTGGAAAAAACGCTCCGCCCGTCCGGGTTCGACGAGTTTGTGGGGCAGAAAAATCTCAAAGACAACCTGCAAATAGCTATAAAAGCCGCTCTCCAGAGAGGAGAGGCGCTCGACCACGTTCTTTTTTACGGACCGCCGGGACTCGGCAAAACCACACTCGCCCATATAGTCGCCGACGAGCTGGGCGTCTCGCTCAGGAGTACTTCCGGGCCGGTTATAGACAAAGCGGGCGACCTCGCCGCCATCCTCACCAGCCACGCGGAAAAGGAGGTTCTCTTCATCGACGAGATACACCGCCTCAACCCGGCGGTGGAGGAAATCCTCTACCCCGCCATGGAGGACGGGCACGTTGACATCATGATAGGCCAAGGCGCTTCCGCCCGCTCCATTCAGCTTGCCATCCCGCCGTTCACGCTGGTCGGCGCCACTACCCGCGCCGGGCTTCTCACCTCCCCGTTAAGGGGGCGGTTCGGCATAGTCCACCGGCTTGAGTTCTACACGCCGGATGAACTGGCGCTCATCGTAAAACGTTCGGCCGGTATTCTTGGAGTGGCTCTCGACGACGAAGGCGCGAAGGAAATAGCCCGCAGGTCGCGCGGCACTCCGCGGATAGCCAACCGGCTATTGAGGCGGGTGCGCGATTACGCCGAGGTGAAAGGCGACGGAACAATCAATGCCGATACCGCCGAAAAAGCGCTGGCGATGATAGACGTTGACGGGAAAGGGTTCGACAGGATGGACAGGGAACTGCTGTTCGCCATCATACGCAAATTCGGCGGCGGGCCGGTGGGGCTGGATACGCTCTCGGCCGCGCTGAACGAGGAAAAGGATACGCTTGAAGATGTGCTCGAACCGTATCTCATCCAGGAAGGTTTTCTGCAACGGACGCCGAGGGGAAGAGTGGCTACGCGGGCCGCCTACGAACATCTGAAAATCAATCCACCGGCCGGGCAGAAGGAAATCTTTTAAAGTTTCTTTATAGATGGAAAACCGCGTAGCTTTATCGGCCGATTTCATAGGCAAAATCCTGCGCAAACTGCCGGTAAGAGCCGACGATTCATTCTCTCCCGACCTTCAACATCTGCACATCGGCGAAGATGAAATCTCTCTGCCGATAAAATCCCGCATTAAGCTTATTCCCGATTTCACGATTACGCTCCACAGCTTCGTAGTAGAAAACGGAATCGTATGGATAAAAGTTGGCGGGATGAAAGGCGCGGCCATTACCGTGGCCGTGAAACTATTGAAAGCCCTTTTCGGGGAAAATCTGAAAATAGAAACCGAAGGAGGCAGAATAGGTATCGACCCATCCCTGCACGCCGAACAATATTTCGGAGGGGATGAACCTGTCCGGTTATCATCCATAAAAGTCGATCACGGCATCGAACTAACTTTCGAATAATCCACCGCCCGCGCGATTCGCAGACTATTTAAAAAACCTTAACGCCGCATTTCCCTGCCGCTTTCGCGAGAGCTTTATCGAGCGTCGCCAGAGGCAGTTTTTTTCTTATGGCAAGCTCCAGATAAGAAGCATCGTAAACCGAAAGTTTGCAGGTTCTTGC
>JAJRYM010000022.1 GCA_024275775.1 Nitrospirota bacterium | reverse complement strand
GAGATTACAACCGTATCGATAAGGCTGGCTTTCTTGTTCTTATACTCCACGGTAACCTGAGATTTGCTGTCCGGCCTCATCCACGGTATCGTGCCGTCCTTCCTTAACATCGCCATGCGATGTGTAAGTTTGTGGGCGAGGAGTATGGGAAGAGGCATAAGCTCTTCCGTTTCGTTAGTGGCGTAACCGAACATAAGGCCTTGGTCGCCTGCGCCCTGATCTTCTTCTTTGTCTTTTACCACGCCCATGGCGATATCGGAGCTCTGCTCGTGCAGGGCGTTAAGCACGGCGCACGACTTGTAGTCGAACCCGAGGGAAGAATCGGTATAGCCTATATCCCTGATGGTATTTCTGACTACGTCCAGCAGATTCACCCGCGCAGTCGTGGCTATTTCACCCGCAAGAAGCACCAGGCCGGTTGTCACAAGAGTCTCGCAGGCCACTCGGCTGTAGGGATCCTGTTCGAGCATGGCGTCAAGAACCGCATCCGAAATCTGATCGGATATTTTGTCAGGATGTCCTTCGGAAACCGATTCCGATGTAAACAGGTAGTTGATTCTTCCCATTGCTTTTCTCCTTACGGTACGGACTATTTAGAAAACGATAATATACCTGAAAATGTACCGCGGTACAAGAAACTATCGGAAAGGGGCGGAAAAGGCTCCAAAAGAAGCCGATCCGACTCGCCGGGCAACTGTTGCTCTGCGAACAAAATCTCCGCTTTCGCTCATTGCGCGATGCGGACCGAAAGGCTAGTCCAGATCCAGATCGTCCAGATTTATATCCAAATCTTCATCATTATCTTCCGGTTTCTTCTGCTTTTCCTTATTAGCCGGCTCTGTGGGTTCGGCTTCTTCCGCGCCAATATCCAGATCATCCAGATCCAGTTCAAAAACTTCTTCTTCCGGCTCCTCCACTGCGGACGCAGGCGCTTACTCGGCAGATTTTTCCGCCGGCTCCTCGAAAACCTCTTCGCCGATATCTTCCGAAAGATCAAGTTCTATGCCTTCTTCTTCCGATTCCGATGTTTCAGCCGGTGTTTCCGCTTCAGGTTGAGCAATCTCTTCCTCAGGCGTGGCGGACTCTTCAGGCCCGGCATCTTCCGAAAGATCAAACTCAAGAGCCTCTTCGGCGGCAACCTCTTCTTCCGCCTCTTCGGCGGGAACCTGAGGCTCTTCTTCAGCCTCCGCCGTTTCCTGCTCAGGCGGGGATGCACCCTCGGCTTCCGGTATTTCTCCCATGCTGATTTCTTCCAGCGTTATCCCAGAAGCTGGTTCTTCGGCAGTCTCCGTTGCAGGTTCTTCGGCATCCGCCTGAACCTCGACCGGTTCTTCGGCATCCGCCTGAACCTCGACCGGTTCTTCGGCCTCCGCCTCAACCTCGGCGACAGGCTCGCTTGCTTCGTCCAGCGAACCGAGATCAAACGCAATTTCACTTGATTCTTCCTCCTGCGGCTCGGCTGGCTCTTCAGCCGTTTCGACGACTGCCGCTTCAGGCTCCTCAATGGAAATTTCTTCTTTCGTATCCTCGGCGAAAAGATCGTCCACGGATATTTCGCTTTCTTCTTCGGCGACGATCTCTTCGGCCTCCACCGCAAACTTCTCTTCCGCTTCAGCGGCGCTCTCCGCAGTCTCTTCTTCCGCTACCGCTACCGCATCTTCGGCTGGTTCATCGGGGGGCTTAGCCTCTTCCTTCTTTGTATAAATGTCTATCGGCGAGAAGGCCTGGAAATCTACGCCCATTTCCGCCTTGAAAGGACCCAAATCAAAACCGCATTTTTTACAGGTGTCCAGATATTCAAAACTGACGAACTTACATTTCGGACACTTCATATTCCCAACCTTTCTCCAAATTGCCCTCTTAAATAACCTGCGGTAATTATAGGCAAGATAAAGGAAAGAGTAAAACAACCAAATGTTAAAAGGGGGCTTTTTTTGTAATGAAACATCTCTTTATGTTTTAATAAAGAAACAACCATGCGTGTTGTACTGCATCTATAATGGTATAAAAAGATTCAGGCGGGGTTAAATTATATTTATGAATGGAAACGACCGAAAAATGGAAATAACTGTATGAGCTACCCTCTAATTATACAGGGCGGAATGGGGGCCGCGATATCCAACTGGAATCTGGCAAATGCTGTTTCCAGGCTGGGCCAGCTCGGCGTGGTTTCCGGCACAGCTCTGGATCTTACCATTTCACGCAGGCTTCAGATGGGCGACCCGGACGGAGACATAAGACGCGCCCTTCAACATTTCCCCGTATCGTCAATCGTAAAAAAAATAATCGATACCTACTTTATAGCCGGAGGTAAAGCGGAAGATACACCATTCAAGAACCCGTCCATGTTCAGCGTTAAACCGGCACGGGCGCTTCAGGAACTGAATATAGTGGGAAATTTCGTTGAGGTTTTCCTGGCCAAAGAAGGGCATGACGGGCCGGTTGGCATAAATTACCTTGAAAAAATACAGATGCCTAACCTTTCGGCCATTTACGGAGCGATGCTTGCCGGAGTCGATTATATTCTTATGGGGGCGGGCATCCCCAAGGAAATCCCCGGAATAATAGACAGGCTTACTCATCACGGCGAAGTTTCCATAAAAATAAACGCCATCGGCGCGACGGATGCGCTAAAAATGTTTTTCGAGCCGAAACAGATTATCCAGCAACACCTTCCAGAGCTTAAACGCCCGAAGTTTTTACCGATTATCGCTTCGGCGATACTTGCACTGACTCTTTATAAAAAATCCACGGGCAAGGTGGACGGTTTCATTATTGAAAGCCCTACGGCAGGAGGCCACAACGCGCCGCCGAGAGGAGCCATGAAGCTGAATGAAGAAGGGGAGCCGATTTACGGCGACAAAGATATAGTCGACTTGGAGAAAATACGAAAACTCGGCCTTCCATTCTGGCTTGCGGGCTCCTACGGCAAACCGGAGAAACTTACGGAAGCCCTCTCTCTCGGCGCCGCGGGCGTTCAGGTTGGAACTGCGTTCGCATTCTGCGAAGAATCGGGTCTGACGCCGGAATTCAGGCTGAAAGTGCTTAAAAAAGTGGCGGAAGGAACTGCGGCCATTCGCACCGACCCACTCGCATCGCCGACCGGTTTCCCTTTCAAGGTGGTAGAACTGGAGGAGACCAATTCCGAGGAAGATGTTTACCTCAAGCGCAAAAGAATCTGCGACCTCGGTTTCCTTAGAGAAGTGTATATAAAAGAGGACGGCGCGCCGGGCTATCGTTGTCCATCCGAGCCGGTAGATACCTATGTAAAGAAAGGCGGTCGGCTGGAAGATGCGGCTGGAAGAAAATGCCTGTGCAACAGCTTGATGGCCAACGCAGGATATCCGCAGGTGCAAAAGGACGGAAGCGAGGAAAAACCGCTTCTCACGGCGGGTGATGACCTTGTAAACCTCGGACATTTCCTCGAAGGGGGGCGCACTACCTATTCGGCTAAAGACGTAATCGAATACATCCTCAAGGAACAGCCGGACGCGGCCGGGAAAACAGCCTCCGCCCAACGCGCCACGATGCGCGGATAGCGCCGGCCTTTAAAGTTTCGAGAAAACCTCAAAAGCTTCGTTAATAAAATCCGCCGCAAGCTTGGACTGTACCGCTTCGTCCCCCTTTTTGGAAACTATTGAGCTCGCCTTCAGGAAAGCTCCTATCCATCCCTCTGTATGCCGAAAACCGAATCGTAAAGGAGGCAGGGATTCTGCCGGAGGGTAAGGGAGAACATACGAGTAAAAGTGCGGTTCGGGGAATTCGCCGGTGCCGGCGGAAAGCCCCGCGTGAAAGATTTTCTTTTCACCTTCTCCCTCGTTTTCCAGAGGGATTGTTATGCCGATATCAAGAGTCTGCGGGCGGCATTGCACCTCGGAAGCGTTTGGAAACAGCTCCCTTGTCCCTTTGAAAAGACTGTCGGCGTTGGAAAAGTACAGAGCCAGTTCGTTCAATCCCCATTTCATCAAATCGACCGTAAATTTTCCCCCGCTTCTTATGGGGTGATCGGGAAGGTTCATGATATCCACGCGTAGCTTGCCGCCGTCCAATCCCAGTTCTTGAAGCGAGTTGCTCAACCAGTTATAAGCATCGAAAAAGGTTTTTTCGTGTAGCGGAAAGCTGGAAAGCGGATTATCGTCCGGGTCGCCATCCGAATCCATCAGATAAAGAGTCAGTTTCCTGAAGTCGAGGCGGCAACAGACTTTTTTATTCCCCTCTACAGTGGCCGAAACGAGCGAACCGGTGCGCTCATCCCATGCCATCCAGCCGTGGCTATCGTCCGAGCGGGGTTCAAGCAGGCATTGGCCGATTGATGACACCAGCTGTACCGCGTAATGCAGTTCGAGCCGGGCATCCGCAAGTTTGGCGGGATGCACACCCCCAAGTTTGTGCCATGATGTAATCTCTATTTCCCTCATATCAGAAAAAGTATTCTGTCAGAATAAGGCTTACCCAACAACAAAAAAAACCGAAAGGCGCTTAAAAGCAGTACCGCTCATATTTACACCGTTTCCCTGAACCGTTTCCCTGTGGTAGATTCTGTTGGATTATGAAAAATAACCGGCTTACCGTCGCCATCCCGAAAGGAAGGAATCTCAGGCCGACCGTCGAACTTTTTCGGCGCATAGGCATAGATTTTTCCTCCGCCCTCGAAGAAAACCGGAAACTGATTTTCAAAGACGAAAAAACCGGCGCTTCCGGCATCATCGTTCGGGATACGGATATTCCGGCATACGTCGAAGGCGGCGCGGCCGATATGGGCGTTTCAGGAAAAGACCAGATTGAAGAGCAGGAAAAACAGCTTTATGAAATGCTCGATCTCGGTTTCGGCTACTGCAGGCTTGTGCTGGCGGAACCGAAGGCGCTCAAGGAAAATGACGATCCTTCCCGCTGGACCCACATCCGGGTTGCGACGAAATTCACGAACCTTACGGCGAAATATTTTCTTTCGCGAGGGATACACGCAGAAGTCATAAAACTTTACGGCTCGATTGAAATAGCGCCGATAGTAGGGCTTTCAGAACGGATTGTGGACCTCGTTTCAACCGGCAACACGCTTAAGGCCAACGGCCTCGTTGAAGTGGAAACGATAATGGAAGTAACCGCGCGGCTGGTGGTGAACCGCGCCTCGCTGAAAACAAAGCGGGAGCGTATAGGCGGAGTTGTCCGGCGAATGGAAGAAGAAATTCGGAAAAATCCGATAAAAGATTAAATGGCGAACGATACAGACAGACTGCTTGATATCCTGGTGGAAAAATCCTTCATGTATTCGGAGGAGCCGACGTTCCGGCTGGCTTCCGGCAGAATGAGCTCGTATTACGTCAACTGCAAGAAAACAACCTACGACCCGGAAGGCATCAACCTCGTCGGTAAAGCGGTTTATGAAAAGATAAGCGGAATGTCGCCGGACGGAGTGGGCGGGTTGACGCTGGGAGCCGACCCGATAGCCATCGCCACCGCCGCCGAAAGCTTCCGGCGGGGAAAGCCTGTAAAAGCATTCGTGGTAAGAAAAACCGTTAAGGAGCACGGAACGAGGGTTCCGATAGAGGGAGATATGAAACCGGGCGAGAAGGTAATCATCATAGAAGACGTTATTACAACAGGCGGGTCGGCGCTTGAGGCCGTTCGCGCGGCCAGAGAATTCGGGCTGGAAGTGCTTGGCGTTGTGGCGCTTGTCGACCGGCAGGAGGGAGGCCGGGAAGCTATCGAAGCCGAGGGATGTCGGGTGGATACAGTGATAACCCGTGAAGAAATAATGAAACGGTACATGGAACCAAGTGGATAATATCCTTACGGGCCTTCAGGCAGTACTTGAAAACATCGGCGTATCTTTTGAACTTCGCAATCTTGATGACGATGAAATCACTATAAAAGGCGGGTTCTGCGAGGTAAAAAAGAGCCGCAGGCTGATACTGGATAAGCGAACCACCAGCAACTACAGAATAAACCGCATCCTGGAATTTCTTAGAAAAGAAAATCTTGAAAATGTCTTCATACAGCCCCGGATAAGAGAACTTATCGAGCGGAACGAAGACCGCCCAAAACCGGCCTGATAAACTGTTTGGCGGCAAGGCATGAAGAAGAGATTTGAAAAGCTTAAAACCGGCAAACCGTCGGCATTGGGGCTTATGGGATACGCCCTTTGCGTTTTTTCATGGATATACCTGGCCATCATAAAATTCCGCGAATGGCTTTACCGCCTGAAAATCCTGCCGGAAAACAGGATTGACGGAGTGGCCGTAATAAGCATCGGGAACATTACGGTTGGAGGAACGGGCAAAACGCCGGTTTCCATAATGACCGCGCGTATGCTGAAGGAAGCCGGAAGGCGGGTTGCCGTGGTAAGCAGGGGGTACGGCAGGCAATCTGACGAACCGGTGCAGACGGTATCGGACGGCGAGACGGTTCTTGCCCGCTTTCCCGACGGAGCCGACGAACCACTGTTATGCGCGCAGGCGCTTGCCGGGGTTCCGGTTATCTGTTCGCCCCGGCGAGTGGACGGTATTCGCGCGGTGAAGGAAAAGTTCAACGTGGAAACCGTTATTCTCGACGACGCTTTTTCGCATCTCGGGGCGGCGCGTAACCTGAACCTGCTCCTCATAGACGCCGTCAACCCTTTCGGAAACGGCTGGCTGTTTCCCGCAGGCATGTTAAGAGAACCGCTTGGGGCGATAAGCAGAGCCGACGCCGTTTTAATTACAAGAGCCAATCTCGCCGCGCCGGAACAGGCCGAATCCGTCAGGCGGACTGTTAGGGAAATATCGCGGAACATGCCGGTGTTCGAGGTTGATATCAAACCGGAAAAAATAATAACGCCCGAAGGAGAGGAAAAGGAAGCCAGTGAATATCTGGCCGGAAAAAAGATAGCCCTCGTAAGCGGAATCGCCTCGCCTCGCCAATTCGAAGCGTTAGCCGAACAGCTTGGGGCGGAGGTGGAAAAACATTTCGCGTTCGCCGATCATTACCCCTTCACTAAAACCGACATCGCAAACATTCTCGGTGCCCTGCCCTCCCATCCGTTTCTACTTACGACGCAAAAGGATTACGTAAGAATTCCGGAAACTAAAAAGAGCCTGTTTCATCAGCTTGCGGTTGCCGCGTCGGTAAGGGAGCAGGACGAATTTAGAAAATTGCTTTCCATCGCCGGCAAAGGCGGGGGCGGAGCTTAAACGTAAAAATTAAGCAGTCCTAAAAGTTTTTTGAGCGAACCGTCGGCCGAAACGAATTCATGCAATTCGTGATTACTCTCTTTTAGCGCAAGGTAGTAAGGATAAAGCTCGTTTTCAAACTGCCGGGCATCGAAATCGATCTCGTACCGTCTCAAAACTTCAAGAGCCCTTATTGCCGGCACGGCGCAGGAGGGGTCGCCGCCGGAGCAGAGAACCTGAATTCTGCTCTGAAGAAAGGCCGAAAGGTTTTCGCGCATTTTTTCCAGATTCAGATCGACCTCCCATTTGCGCGCGTTATCAAGCAGATCTATCAACGCCATGCAGTCCCCATCGAAATCAGAACCGGCAAAAAGGGTGTCGGCTTTTTTTTCAAAAACATACTTCGCGGCCACTCGAAACTCCTCCGGGAGCGGAACGTCGATTTCCAAGAGATGCTCCATAAGTTTCCGATGCCGGGCGAAAAGCCGGCTATAAGCGTCTCCTACCTGTTTTACGATTCCGTCCGTCAGCGTTTCCATCACCCGTTTCCGCTCGCCTTCGAAAAGCGAGGCGAACGTCTGGCACTCGTCTGGAAAATACTTCGTCACCGAGCGGATTATCTCCGTCGCCGAATATTTGCGGAACGAATTCGAGAGCTCCGTTTTAAGTTTTTCAAATCTGGTTTCGTCCTCGAAAGGAACCAGAAAACAGTTGAAATCATGCCCGCCGAAATAGATAAGAGCGAACTTATAATCCCATTTCTCCAGGGTGACGTGGGAGGCTAATTTGATTCTGCCCACCATGAGACTGCGCGAATCCTGCTCCTCGCGATGTTTTTCCACAATCTCAAAATCGTGGCTGTAAATCGACCCCGTCTCTTTTTCGAGGTCGAGAGAATTCATTATCGCGGTACGGCCCGCGATTCTTTCGTCCGAGGCCGCTATCGGCTGTACGCTTTTCCGATAGATTTCAGCGCCGTTCCCATATTCGCTGATATTGCTCTTCGCTTTTTTCAGATAACCGAGAAGTTCCGTTTCCAGGCCGGCTTCCGTAAATTCCGTTGCGAGATCAATCGCCCGCGCGGCGTATTTCATAACCTGCACGGTTTCAATGCCGGATATATCGTTAAAAAACCAGCCGCACGATGTGAACATCTTCATGGCGTGCACCTGCATTTCCATCAGTTTCACCACCCGGCATACTTCTTCCTCCGCCAGTGGCCGGGAGGAATGCGATGAAACGAAAGAAACCGCTCCGCTCCGCTCGAGTATCGCGCCGATGTAATCGTTACGCGCTTACCACGGCGAGCGAAGATATCTGGACGCCTCTTTTTCAAAAACATCGTCCAGCCGTTCTTTAAGGTTATTCAGCCCTTCTCTCAATGGAGCGCGCCATTTCTGATTCCAGCCCGGCCCGTTGCCGGTGGAACAGCCGCAGTCGGCTTTCCATCTTTCCACGCCGTGCTCGCAACTCCATGAGCTGTTTTCCACAATTTTCACCTCGTAGGCGGGAGGATGCTCTTCAAGGTATTTTCCGTAGTTAGTCAGTATCGCTTTACCGGCGCTCTCAATGACTCCGATAGCGGCGGAAAGCGCCATCTCGCCAAAGCGGTGATGATGGCCGAAACTTTCTCCGTCGGTGGCGATATGCAAAAGCCCCCCCTGCGTTTTTCCCGCTTTCTTTAAGAAATCTTTCCCCATGAACAGTCCGTTATGGAGCGCCCCGCCGAACGCCACCGAATGCGCGAGCGGGCCGTCGTAAAAAAAGACGGCTATTTCATCTTCGCCGCCGGCGCCGCGAAAAAGGTAAGGTTTTGAACTGTCAAGCGAGTCATCCGCATCCGTCCATTCGCCCGCCGGTTCCAATAGGCGGATTTTCTCCGCCTGCCGAGGAGCCAGTATGGTGAATTTTATGCCGTGCTTGGCCGCAAGCATGAGGGTTTCACTATCGACCGCCGTTTCGGCGAACCACATCCCCTCAGGCTTCCGCCCGAAACGATGCTGAAAATCCCGGATACCCCATATAATCTGGGTTTCCTTGTCGCGCCTGCTGTTGAGCGGCATTATCGAATGGTTGTACGATTGGGCTATACCGTTGCCGTGGCCGTTCCGCGCATTAACGCTCGCCCTGTCGGCATCCAGAATCATGCGGTAAACATCCGGCTCATGCCTTTCGAGCCATGAAAGAAGAGTCGGCCCGAAATTGAAACTTATCTTTTCGTAATTATTTACAATACGGTAGATTTTGCCTTCCTTGAGAATCCGGGCCGTACCGTTGGTGGCGTAGCATTCCCTTGTTATCCGCTGGTTCCAGTCGTGAAACGGGGCGGCGGATTTTTCCCTTTCAACCTCCTCCAGCCACGGGTTTTCACGCGGAGGCTGATAGAAATGCGCATGGATGCAGATATTCCTTTTGGGCATCAGGTTGGTACGGGTTAAAGGCCGCCTATATGCCCGTCGATTATTTTTTTGACGGAATCGATATTCGCGTCTATTTCAACAGGCGTGTTGGCGTAATGGCTTTCTATCCCTTTCAGTTTGTTCATGTGGTACTGAAGCTTGAAACCGGAAAACTTCAGGCCGTGCGCCGTAGATATAACAACGGTTTTGTGATCTTTTTCAATCACTCCCTTTTTCATAAGTTTCAGCAGGGCGGCGAAAGCTACGCCGGTATGCGGGCATGTGTACATGCCTGTGTTATCCGCCAGCGCGCATGCGTCCACCAGTTCCTGTTCGCTTGCCTGCTCAACCACTCCGTCGAACTGGTTTAAAATATCTATCGCTTTCCATACGCTCACCGGGTTGCCTATCTGTATGGCCGAAGCCAGCGTTTTGCGCGCCGTTACGGAATGAAACTCTTTGAACCCGGTTTTATAAGCCAGATAAAGCGGATTGGCGCTTTCGGCCTGGGCTACGACGATGCGGGGCCTTTTCGTTATGAGGCCTAGATCTTCCATCATCATGAATCCCCTGCCGAGAGCGCTTACGTTGCCGAGATTGCCGCCGGGGATGATAACGACGTCCGGCACATCCCAGTCAAACTGCTGTACCATCTCGATGGCTACGGTTTTCTGTCCTTCGATTCTCAGGGAGTTCATAGAGTTGGCGAGGTAAATTTCTTTGTCTTTCGTTATTTCCTTCACAATATTCATACAGCCGTCGAAATCGGTGTTGAGCGAAATAACCAGCGCTCCGTTGGCTATCGGCTGTATCAACTGCTCCATGGAGACTTTCCCTTTCGGCAGAAAGACGATGCTGGGGATATCTCCGGCGGCGCAGTAGGAAGCGAGCGCGGCCGAGGTATCGCCGGTGGAGGCGCAGGCTACGGCCTTTATTTGCGCCCCTTCGGATATCATCTGCTTGACCACCGATACAAGCACCGTCATGCCGAGGTCTTTGAACGAGCCGGTGTGCGAGTTGCCGCACAGCTTTATCCAGAGATCCCGCAGGCCTACCTTTTTGGCCAGCCTGTCCGCCCAGAAGAGGTTCGACTCCCCTTCATACATGGAGACGACGTTCTCATCGTCGACTACCGGGCAGACCAGCTCCCGCTTGCCCCACACGCCGGAGCCATAGGGCCAGTGATTGCTGTGTTTGCGCTCTTCGAAAAGCTGTTTCCACTCATCCGGCGTTTTCGACCGGAGACTGTCCATATCGTGTGCCACCTGCAGAAGAGACCCGCAGTTCGGGCAGGTGTACATTATCTCTTTCAGGGAATATTTTCCGCCGCAACCGCGGACGCACTCGAACCACGCGCTATGTTTCACTTTCTCCGCAGAGGGGATTTCGGCCATATCTGGATTGTAAGTAACCGGCCGGTAAACATCAATCATTAAAGCTGGCCGGGCAACGATTCGTGGTTCTTTATCGCGTATAAAAGAAAAATATTACGGCTTACGTCGTGGAGATAGGTTGCGGAAACAAGAGGAGAAAAGACGCCGTATGGCTAGGACACTGCTAAGGCAGAGACTGCTTTAGGAGTCTGCTGTCTCGGCGGCGGGCGATTCCACGTGAATGTACCGCCTGTCGCGCCCCTTGCGCTTAATAGCAACCACGCCGTCCATCTTGGCGAAAAGCGTATGGTCGTGGCCGATGCCTACATTGGCGCCGGGGAAAAACCGCGTGCCGCGCTGGCGAACCAGAATGTTGCCTGCCTTCACCGGCTGGCCGTCGCCTCTTTTTACTCCAAGACGCCTGCCTGCGCTATCGCGCCCGTTGGATGTGCTTCCCTGTCCCTTTTTGTGAGCCATGCGGTCTCCTTATCAATCCTTTTTGATTGAGGTAATCTCAACGAGAGTATAAGTCTGGCGATGCCCCGTTTTGCGCCGGCTGTTCTTCCGCCTTCTGTGCTTCATGATGGTTATCTTGGGGCCCTTTTTCAGGGAGATTATCTTCCCTTCAACCTGCAACGCTCCGGCATCCACCATCGCGCCGTCGTCGGACGCCAGCAAAACGTCGCTGAAAGTGACTGTCTCACCTTCCGCACCGTCAATCTTTTCTATCTCAATAACGTCGGATTCAGTCACTTTGTACTGCTTTCCGCCTGTTCGTATTACGGCAAACATTTTTCCTCCAGATTTATCGTAAGCAGGCTATTCTCCATATTGACGAGGCGCGTGTCAAATCTTTTCGCCAAAAAACAGGGAACGGCCTGCCACGGCGACTTGCCACAGCGCCTTGTCCGGGCGGAGCTCGGAGAGTGAAGCTCGAAGCCCGCAGGGCGAAGACGGAAGCTTCAGCGCAGGCGAGAAGCAGTTAATCTTCCAGCAGGGCGAGGAGTTTCGGGTGAAGAACCGGGTTGGCGGCGCAGATGGTCTCGCCAAAAATATCCAATGCTGTTGCTTTACCGGTAGGCGTCTTTACGGTGCTTCACCCGTATTGCGCGCACAGCCATATTTTTTTCGTCTATCTCGTATATTATCCGGTAAACGCCGATTCGTATCCGCTAGTCGTTTTTTGAACCTGTAATTTTCCTGCAACCGGCAGGTTTCGGGGTTTTAACCAGAAGTTTTATTTTGCGGATTATTTTAGTGAAAATTTGCAGGGGAAGGTTTTTGAGATCCCTCTCGGCGCTCTTTTCAAGCCAGACTTCATACACTTTTCCGGCGGCTCTCCAGAAAGTCGCCAAGCTTTCTGAATGAAAGCTTCCGGGCTCTCATCTTTGCAAGCATTTTAATATCCTGCACGTCTTCGAGGTGCTCCAGCATTTCCCGATACTCTTCAATATCCAGAATCACGGCAGTCGGCTTGCCGTCCCGTATTATGATTTCAGGTTTTCTCTTTTTTGCACTGGATTTCATAAATCACCTCCCATTTTCCTTGAGCTATTATACGCTTTTTTCAAAAAAGACCACTGATAACAGAATCGCAAACGCGCGCTCTATAAGCTAATCTTCCAGCAGGGCGAGGAGTTTCGGGTGAAGAACCTGGTTGGCGGCGCAGATGGTTTCGCCGAAAATATCGAGTGCGTTTCCTTTCATATCGGTCACCTTTCCGCCGGCCTCGGCAACGATTATTCGGGCGGCGGCCATATCCCACGGAAAGAGTCTCTGCTCCCAGAACGCGTCGAATCGCCCGCAGGCCAGATAACAGAGGTCGATGGCGGCCGAGCCCGGCCTTCTTACGGCCTGGCATTCAAGCACCACCCGATTGAAATTCGCCAGATTGTTGCGGGGGTTGGTTTTGAGGTCGTACGGGAACCCGGTGGCTATCAGAGCGTCTTCGAGGTTTTCGACGCCGGTTACCCTAATCGGCGCACCGTTCATATCCGCCCCGCCCCCATGCACGCCCGCGAAAAGCTCATCACGGAGCGGGTCGTATACCACGCCCAGAATCGGTTCGTCCTTGTGATAAAGGGCTATTGAAACGGCGAACATCGGAAACCCGTGCGCGTAGTTCACCGTGCCGTCCAGCGGGTCTATTATCCAGATGTACCCTTTTAGGGAATCCCTGCGGGCCCCCTCTTCCGCCAGAATGCCGTGCTCCGGAAAATTTTCCCGCACCGCTTCCGTTATAAGTTCCTCGCAGGCGATATCGACCTCCGTTACGAGGTCTATCCTCCCTTTATGCTCGACGGCCAGCCCTTTTTTCTCAAAATGGTTTTTTTGGATTTCGCCCGCCCCGCGCGCTGTCTCCTTCGCAAACTCAAGAGCTTCTTCGATATTCATCGCGCCTGCGTGAACGATTCTATCCACCCGCCGCCTGCCACGGCATCCCCGATATAAAACACGGCGGCCTGCCCCGGCGCGACAGCCTCCTCCGGCTCGGCGAATTGAACCTGCACCGACCCGTTATCCAGCAGGTAGAGTTTCCCTTTAACCGGCGTATGGCGGTATCGCACCTGCACCAGCAGTTCATCGCCGGTCATTACCGGAATGTGGAAAGTGGGATTGGCCACAATCATGGAACCGCACAAAAGTTCCTCCCTCGGCCCCACCACCACCGTATTGGTTTCCGGCCGTATTTCCGTAACGTACAGCCTGCTCCCCGCGCTTAAGCCGAGCCCCCGCCTCTGCCCTATGGTGTAAAAGGGAATTCCCGCGTGGCGCCCTATCTTTTTGCCGTCGCCGGTGATGAAATCGCCTTCCCGCGATTCCACTCCCACATCAGTCAGGAATTTGCGGTAATCGTCGCCCGGCACGAAACATATTTCCTGACTTTCGTCCTTTTCCGCTATGTTCAGCCCGAATCTGCGGGCGGCCTCTCTGGTTTCCTCTTTAGTGTCGTTGCCGAGCGGGAAAAGTATCCGCCGAAGATTTACCTGCGGAGTGTCGAACAGAAAGTAACTCTGGTCTTTTGCCGGATCCACCCCCCGCCGTATAACGTAGCTCAATGCCCGTTTCTCGATGCGGGCGTAATGGCCGGTGGCAACCTTCTCGATTCCCATCTTTTTCGCCTTGTTTATAAGAAGCTGAAATTTCAGCACCCTGTTGCACGCGATGCAGGGGTTGGGAGTCCGCCCGCTCTGGTATTCCCTAATAAGGTAGTCCACAACGTTTTCCTGAAAAGCTTCCTTCAGGTTGACCGTGTAATGAGGCATCCCAAGCGACTCCGCAACGCGGGCGGCATCGTTCACATCGTCGAGAGAACAGCATCCACGCTTTTTCTCGTCCGCCGGAAGGTTCCAAAGCCGCATGGTAATGCCGACAGGCTCGTACCCCTCCTCTTGCAGAAGCGCGGCCGCGACGGAACTGTCTACCCCGCCGCTCATGGCGACAAGCACTTTTTCTTTCACGACTCCGCCTCTCAACTCACAAAAAACATTTTCTTTTTCATATCGCTTATTTTCTCAGGAAATCGTGGAAGTTTAAACCTTCGGCGAAGTATGCGCGGAAACCAGAGTTATCGCCACTATCTCGGAGCGCGACAAGAACCGCATAGGCGGGCCCCACGTCGATGTTCCGCTGGTCGTGTAAAGTGCGGAGCCGTTTTGACCGTAAAGGCCGTGCGGGTATTTCAGGAAAACGTTTACCAGAAAATCCATCGGCGGTATCTGGCCTGAATGATAATGACCGGCAAGGGTAAGGTCGGCTCCCAGCGAAGCGGCGGCATCGAACGCCTCCGCGCGATGCGAGAGTAAAAGCGACGGTTTTGAACGGTCGATTGTTGCAAACAGCGGGGCGAGCACGGCCTTGTAATCGGGATAGCTTTTCCCCTCCCTGTCGTCTATGCCTATAACCTGCAAATCGCCCGCTACGGCCGCCGTATCGTTTCTCAAAACTTTCCAGCCGTTTTGCGAAGCTATCTTATAAAAATTGACCGGCCCGGCGTAATATTCGTGGTTCCCCGTTACGGCCACCACCCCATGAACAGCCTTCAGTTTTTTCAGAACGGCCGCATGCTCCGCGAGCGCTTCGGCGGTATCGTCAATCAGGTCGCCGGTTATGACAACCAGGTCGGGTTTCAAGGCATTTACCGTATCAACGATATATCGAATCTCTTCCAGCGGTTTGAAACGGGTCAGTTGCAGATCGGAAAGCTGGACTATTCTAAAGTTCTCTAAATCGCCGGGAAGGCCGTTAACCGGAACTTCGATATTCACCACAACCGGTGGGCGACCGCCGTTCCAGAGTGAATAGACGGAAATCAGGGCTGTAACGGCAAGCGATGCGACGGTAAGCGTGCCGGCCG
>JAJRYM010000021.1 GCA_024275775.1 Nitrospirota bacterium | reverse complement strand
CGGTAAAGAAGAACCCCTTTTTCGCCGTCAATGAAAGTAATTTTACTGCTACAGCTGGCGGTTGATTTGAAGCCGGGGTCGTATGTGAAAATTCCTAGTTTGGAGTAGAGAGTGCGTATGTCGGCGACGGGCGGGCCGTGAGTGCCGGTCAAGAGGGGGAAATCTTCGGTTTTTCCCGTGGCGTTATTTATTATAGTTATCGTATCCTTGCTCATATCAAATTCTCTCCCTTTTTATGGCCGGGCGGCGGTATTAGACGCTCCTTTTTCCTGTTACAGTATTTTACTTTTTTTTGCCCTGTTCTGTACCCATAATTTTAACGAGTGTGGTAAATAAGTGCGGTTCGGCAACTTCGGCTTACAATGAATTGCTTTAAACGGTATGGCACAAATCATTGACGCAAGGCGACATTTTCTATATCTTTAAATTTCAAAGGGAAAATATTCTTGAATTGGAGATATTAAATGATTGTTGTTATGAAACCGGGAGCTCCAGAAGAGTCCGTTGAAGAGGTGATAAGACTTATAAAGGAAACCAGCTATCAGCCCCACGTGCTTAGAGGCGCCCTTCAAACGGTTATCGCGGCGGTTGGGGACGGCAGGGAAAAATCTAGAATCGAATCATTGGAGTCGCTTAATTATGTGGAAAGAGTTTTGCCGATTTTAAAGCCGTTCAAGCTGGCTTCGAGAGAAACGGTGGAAGGAGACACCATAGTAAAAGTGAACGATGTCGAAATCGGCGGAAAAAGGCTGGCCATAATGGCGGGCCCCTGTTCGGTTGAAGGCATGGAGCAGATTATAGGAATCGCCCGGGACGTAAAACAGTCCGGCGCGAATATCCTGCGCGGCGGCGCTTTCAAGCCCAGAACATCCCCCTATTCCTTTCAGGGACTTGCCGAAGAAGGGCTCAAGATGCTTGCGGCGGCGCGGGAGGCAACCGGACTGCCCATCGTAACTGAAATCATGAATCCGCGTGAAGTGGATCTTGTTTACCAATACACCGATATAATGCAGATTGGGGCAAGAAACGTGCAAAACTTCTCCCTTCTGAAGGAGGTAGGCAAGCTCGACAAGCCGATACTTCTTAAAAGAGGGTTAAGCACTACGATAGACGAATGGCTCATGTCGGCCGAATATATTCTTGCGGAAGGCAATCGTAACGTCATTCTCTGTGAGCGCGGGATAAGAACCTTCGAAACCGCCACCCGAAACACACTTGATTTAAGCGCCGTTCCCGTTGCTAAGGCAAGGACGCATCTTCCTATCGTAGTGGACCCGTCCCACGGAACAGGTTACTGGCAATATGTAAGCGCGCTGGCAAAAGCGGCTGTTGCGGTGGGAGCCGACGGGCTGATGATAGAGGTTCATAATAAGCCGGAAATCGCTTTTTCCGACGGCGCTCAATCGCTCAAGCCCAAGAAGTTCGATATTCTTATGAAGGAAATCGCGCCGATAGCGGAGGCTGTTGGCAGAACGCTTTAGGCGGGCATCGGCTGTCCGGCGGGGATATCTGAATGAAAATCGCCGGCATATTTGAACCGGGCGGTCTTCTGGCTTCCTCTCTTGAGGATTACGAGGACAGACCGGAACAGAAGAAAATGGCCGCCGCCGTCGCGGGCGCCATCGAAGCCGGAAGGAACATCATCGTAGAAGCCGGCACCGGTACGGGCAAAACGCTTGCCTATCTCGTGCCGGCCATTCTTTCCGGCAGGCAGATTGTAATATCCACAGGCACCAGAAATCTTCAGGAACAGGTTTTCTTCAAGGATATTCCGTTTCTGAAAAAAAGGCTGAAAGGCCGGTTTTCCGCCGTGATGCTAAAAGGGCGTGCAAATTATCTCTGTCCATTACGATTGGAAAAATTCTCTCTCGCCCCGATGCTGGAAAATTCCGCAGACGGCAGACTGTTGCGGGAAATTCTGGAATGGTCCGTCGCAACGAAAACCGGCGACAGATCGGAACTGGGAGGAATGCCGGAAGAGAACAGAATATGGAACAGCGTATGCTCAACTTATGATTTCTGTTCCTCACAGAAATGCCCCCGCATGACGGACTGCTTTATCGGCAGGCTAAGGAAGAAGGCCGAGGACGCGCAGATTATAGTGGTCAATCATTATCTTTTTTTCGCGGATCTCGCAATACGCGAAATGAGTTCCAACCGCGTTCTGCCCAACTATGACGCGGTTATATTCGACGAAGCTCATCAGGTGGAAGATGTCGCTTCGCAATATTTCGGTTTGTCGATAAGTAACTACCGCCTTGAAGAGCTTGTGAAGGATTCCTATCCCGTCCTCAAGGAGTGCGACCCGGATGAGAGGGAAGAAACTACGAAGGATATAGACAATCTTCTTTCAAGAAGCAGAAGTTTTTTCCACTCCTTCAGGAAAGACGCAGATCGCCGCTTCAGCCTGAAGGAAAACGAGCTGTTACAGGAACCGGCGGAGATTCTGCTTACCTCGCTTGAGGCCATCAGGACAAAACTTTCTGCGATGAAGAACATACCGGAACCGATAAAGGCGCTTATCCAGAGATACGCCCTTATACATGAAGAGCTTCTGGAGATAACCTCCTTGCGTAATGACGAGTACATATTTTGGGGCGAAACAAGAGGAAAGGGAGTTTTTCTTTACGCGTCGGTAATCGACGTTTCGTCGATTTTCCAAGAGGCTCTTTACCCGCGATGCACCACCGTTTACACATCGGCCACGCTAGCTTCGGCCGGAGGGTTCGACTATTTTCAATAGAGGCTCGGTCTGGAAGAGGCGGAAACGGTTTTGCTCCCTTCCCCTTTCGATTTTTCCAGGCAGGGAACGATCTATCTGCCCAAACTGCCTCCGCCAAACAGTAGTAATTTTCTGGCGGCTCTTGCCTTCGAATCGATACGGCTGATAAACCTGGTTCAAGGAAGAACGCTTTTCCTTTTCACTTCCTTTCGAAATATGCATGAAATTCGCCGAAAACTCGAAGGCAAAATAGATTATCCCATTCTTATGCAGGGCGAAGCGCCTCGGCACGCCCTGCTTGAGCAGTTCAAGGCGCAGGTGGATTCCATCTTGCTGGCGACCTCCAGTTTCTGGCAGGGAGTGGATGTGCGGGGTGAGGCGCTAAGTTGCGTGATAATAGACCGGCTTCCTTTCGCCTCGCCGGGCGACCCTGTTATTTCGGCTCGTATCGAAAGAATCCGCCGTAATGGCGGCAACCCGTTTAACGATTATCAGGTTCCTTACGCCGTTCTGGCGCTGAAACAGGGGCTGGGCCGTCTTATCAGGCACCGCAACGACAGGGGCATAATAATGGTGGCGGATTCGAGGATTCTCTCCAAGGGCTATGGAAAAGTTTTTCTTTCTTCTCTTCCGCCCGCGCCGCGCGTATATTCCTTTGAAGATATCGAGTGGTGAAGGCTGGGTCTTTTTATGAAGGCAGGATTTTTATTTTTCCATTTTTAAAGAAATTGATGTAGACTTTAATCCAATATTGGGGTTCCCGGGTTTTATTACGGGGCAATACGCATGTTGAAAAAAATTCCTTCGCCGGGTCGGAAGATTTTAACCGGTTCCGGTGAGATGTATAAGATGCTCACGGTATTGACAGGGAAAAATAACTTATGCAGGTGAAGTTCTGGGGGGTTCGCGGTTCGATTCCCTCGCCAGGCCCCGATACCGCCTATTTCGGCGGCAACACCGCCTGCCTTCAGATTTATGCCGAAGGCCAGCCGGTAATCATACTCGACGCCGGCACCGGAATACGCAAGGCCGGCCTGGATCTTTTAAAAAATCACCCGGATAAAAAGGAAATCCACATATTTTTTTCCCATACCCATTGGGATCATATTCAGGGGCTTCCTTTTTTCGCTCCTCTTTACATACCGGGCTATACCGTTACAATCCACGGCCCTATGCAGTACGAAAGGACTCTTGCGGAAATACTCGACCGCCAGATGGAGTACACCTATTTCCCCGTGCGAGTGGCGGAACTGCAGGCCAAGATATCGTACACCGAGCTCAAAGAGCAGGAATTCATGGTAGGCGGCTTTAAGGCCAGCTCCAAGTATATGAACCATCCGGTTCTCTGCCTTGGGTACAGGTTTGAAAAAGGTGGAAAATCTTTTGTGTACGGCACCGACCATGAGCCTTATTACAACTATCTGGGAGACGATGAAACAGGCGAAGAAATGGGGCTGATTATAGAGGAGCAGACACAGAGGCTCGAAGAGTTCGTCAAGGGAGCCGATCTTCTTGTAATGGATGCGCAATACAAGCCGGAAGAGTACGCCACTCATCTGGGGTGGGGGCACTGCTCGACAGATCACGCTCTCGACCTTGCCATCAAAGCGCAGGTTAAACGGTTCGCCCTTTTTCACCATGATCCCGACCGTTCGGATGAAGACGAAAAGGCTATGATTGAAAGGCTTCAACCCGAACTGAAAAAGGCTTCGCATCTTAAGGAGATATTCGGCGCCAGAGAAGGACTGGTAGTAGATATCTGAGCCCGCGCTTTATGGTGAATTTCAGCGTATCCACAGTGCCGCGCCGGGTTGATTCCGGCAAGAGCTTTCTGAACGCCAGTTAAGACCGGCAAAATGTCGTTTTTCTCAAAAGAGTCCGTATCAGAACTGAAGAAGGTCTTTTTCGCAGGTATTCTTGTAAGCCTTCCGCTTGCTTTCACTCTTTTCCTTCTAAAGTTCCTGTTTGTTTATATTGATAATCTTCTTTCCCCTCTGTTTACCGAAATCCTTATCGGGATGGGGTACCCTATTGATTCCTCGTTCAGGATCCCAGGGCTTGGAATCGTCGGAATAATCACCATTATTTTCCTGATAGGGCTGTTCACAAGAAATATAATCGGAAAGACATTTATCAGGCTTTATGAAGCTGTTCTGATCAGAATTCCCATTCTTAAAAACATATACGTCGGCGCGAAACAGGTTATCGAAACATTCGGCAACTCGATGGGCGGCTCTTTTAACAAGGTGGTAATGATCGAGTATCCAAGAAAAGACGTATACGCCCTTGCCTTCATCACCAGCGAGGCGAAAGGAGAGGTCGTCCGCCAAACGGGGCAGGAGATGGTCAACGTATTCTTGCCGACAACTCCCAACCCGACATCCGGTTTCTTTCTACTCATCCCAAAAGAAGAAATCATAGAGCTTGAAATGTCGGTGGAAGACGGGGTGAAAATGATAATATCGGGCGGGCTCGTAACACCGCCCGACAGCGCAAAAAAGAAGACCGGAGAAGATGAAGCATGACTTCGGAAAGCCCTATTTACCATAATCGGCTTGTAGCCGAGCCTCTTTCAGCCGACGAAGTGAAGCTGTTGGCGCGGGGACATGGCGGGATGATAAAGTTCGTAGTAGACGTGCGCCTTAAAAAACTTGCGGCCGGGGCAGAATGGCATAGTGAATGCCGTGACCTGCTTGTGGAAAACGGTTCCGCCCCTGACGACTGCTGGGGAGCCAAAATTTATCCTGATTCGGGCGAGATTGTTTACCAATCCCAGATAAACAAAGAAAAGCCCGGCCACAATACCGTTGAAATCCAGAACGGAAAAATTAGGGACGAAATAAGCGCTCTTGCCGGAAAAATATTCGGTATCTAATCAACAGTATTCAAAAAAAACGCGTTATTGTTTGTCTGTGAAATACGACCGTGGTAATGTAACAACTTTGCTTAAAACCGTTTTTGAATCTAATTATGAATTATGAAATTTACTGACAATATTGAAGAGTTGAAGGAAATATCCCGCAGAATGCGGATAGATATTCTGAAAATGCTGCACGAGTCGGGCTCGGGGCATTCAGGTAGTTCCCTCTCCTGCATAGATATCCTCGTGGCGATATATTTTTCCAAGATGGATCATTCGCCCGACAGAAAGCGGGAGGATCTCCGCGACAAGTTTGTCCTGTCCAAAGGGCACGGCGCGCCGGCCCTTTACGCCGTACTTGCCGAATGCGGCTATTTCGGCAAAGAAAACCTTCTGACACTCAGAAAACTGAAAAGCAAACTGAGCGGCCACCCGTATTCCTGTAGCACGCCCGGCGTGGAAGTTACCACAGGCTCGCTTGGGCAGGGGCTTTCGCAGTCCAACGGGCTGGCGATGGCGGGCAGGCTCAATGGAGAGGATGCCAATGTTTACTGCCTCCTTGGCGACGGTGAAGTGCAGGAAGGGCAGGTATGGGAGGCGGCAATGTCCGCCGCGCATTGCAAACTGGATTCTGTTATTGCGATTGTCGATCATAACCAGCTTCAGATTGACGGGGCGGTAGAGAACATAAAAAACATAGAGCCGCTAAGCGATAAATGGGCCGCGTTCGGATGGTATGTGCAGGATATAGACGGGCATGATTTTCGGCAGATACTGGATGCCATTGACGCCGCCAAGGCTGAGAAAGAGCGCCCTTCCCTGATTAACGCCCATACGATAAAAGGCAAAGGAGTCTCCTTTATGGAAGGCGTGGTCAAGTGGCATGGAACGGCGCCGGGAGCAGAGGAACTCGAAAAAGCTCTGGAGGAACTTTCAGCGCCTGCGGGGGGCGGAAAGTGACTGTAGAAAAACTTTCTCTGCGCGAATATTACGGCAAAACCCTCGTGCAACTTGGGGGAGAAAACAAGGATATTGTTGTTCTGGACGCCGATCTTTCTTCTTCAACCAAGACGTCCCTTTTCGGAAAGGAATTTCCAGACCGGTTTTTCAATATGGGAGTCTCCGAACAGGACCTTATGGGTACGGCCGCTGGCCTCGCGGCTGGAGGGAAAATTCCGTTCGTTTCCACCTTTTCGATTTTCGCCAGCGGAAGAGCATGGGAGCAGATAAGACAGTCGATATGCTATCCGCAGCAAAACGTCAAGATTGTAACTACTCACGGGGGAATCACGGTCGGTCCGGACGGGCCTACTCATCAGGCGCTGGAAGATATTTCTCTTATGCGGTCCATTCCATCCATGAAGGTTATTGTGCCTTCGGACGCGCATGAAACGGTTGCGGCGATAAAAGCCGTGCTGGATTTTAACGGCCCTGTTTTTATCAGGCTTTCGCGCGAAAAGTTCCCCGTTATTTTTGATGAAACAAAAACATTCAAACTGGGCAACGCCGATGTTCTCAAAAAAGGTGCTGACCTTACGATTATCGCCTGCGGGCTGATGGTTCATACCGCTCTTGAAGCCGCCGGCGAACTGGAAAAAGAGGGCATTTCTATCGGCGTAATCAATATGTCCTCAATCAAACCGCTCGACAGGTCGGCCATACTTGCGGCCGCGCGGGAGACCGGCGCCATCGTTACCGCCGAGGAGCATTCGATTATCGGCGGTTTGGGAAGCGCGGTTACGGAGCTGACTTCCGAGAATATCCCCGTGCCGGTTGTGCGCGTGGGTGTTCGCGATGTTTTCTGCTCGTCCGGCACGGCCGAGGAGCTTCTGGCCTGCTATAACCTTGATAAAAATGCCATCATAACAGCGGCGCACAGAGCACTCGAACTTAAAAAACAGCGGAGAGTTTAGGGACAGCGGCACCGATGAAACCGGCTATTTATCCAGGGAGTTTCGACCCCATAACAAACGGGCATCTGGACCTTATTCAGAGGAGCCTCGCCGTATTTGAAAAAGTTGTTGTGGCGATTGCCGCTAACCCCGGCAAAGAACCGCTTTTTACGGTCGAAGAAAGGGTGGCGCTTGCGAAAGAATGCACCGGCGGCATGGAAAGGGTGGAGGTTGTCTCTTTCCCCGACCTGCTGGTTGATTTTTGCGAGAATGCCGGGATAACTGTCGTTATACGGGGGCTCAGAGCCGTTTCCGATTTTGAATACGAGCTTCAGATGAACCAGATGAACAGAAAACTTAATAACAGTATAGAAACGGTTTTTATGATGCCCAGCGAGGAGTACACTTTTTTGAGCTCCGGGATTATCAAGGAAGTGGCCAGTTTCGGCGGCAACATTTCCTGCCTTGTTCCGCCGCCCGTGGCCGATGCTCTTAAAATAAAGTTTGACGGAAGGAAATAGCAAAGCCATGAAACTAACCCGCAGAATGTCATCTTTCGCTCCTTCCGCCACCATGGCCATCAGCGCGCAGGTTATAGCGCTTCGGGGGCAGGGGAAAGACGTAATCGGTTTTTCCGCCGGTGAGCCGGATTTCGATGTGCCTGAGCATGGCAGGGAAGCGGCCGTAACAGCCATCAGGGAAGGGAAAAACAAATACACGCAGGTCGGCGGACACGCCGATCTGAAAAACGCCATTCTCAAATACATGAAAGATGAGCACGGCCTGGAGTACAGCCAGAAGGAGATAATCGTTTCCTGCGGAGGGAAGCATTCCCTTTACAACATATCGCAGGTTCTGTTTGAAGAAGGGGACGAAGTTATTATTTTCACCCCGTATTGGGTTACCTATCCCGATCAGGTGAGCCTTGCCGGAGCGACGCCGGTTATCATTCAGTGCGATGGCGCGGCAGGTTTTAATCCGAACCCGGACGATGTGAAAGCGGCCGTTACCGAAAACACGAAAGCCATCATTATTAATTCTCCGGGCAATCCGTCCGGCGCTGTTTATTCGGAGGAAACCATCCGGGCGGTAGCGCAAATAGTGGTGGAAAACGACCTTATACTTATTTCCGACGAGATATACAGCAGGATAGTTTATGAAGGCGCCACCGCTTTTGCGCCAGCCACAATCAGCGAAGAGGTCAAAAACAGAACCCTCGTGGTAAACGGATTTTCAAAAACCTTTTCGATGACGGGATGGCGGCTCGGATTTACGCTTGGGCCGGAACCGATAATATCGGCCATGACGAAACTCCAAAGCCAGTCCACCTCCAATCCTCCCACTCCTTTGCAGTTCGGGGCGGCGGCGGCCATCGGCGATCTGTCGTTTATCGAGGAGCGGGTTAAAACATTCCGCGAAAGACGCGATATTATGGTGGAAGCCCTCAACAGCCTTGATGGAGTAATATGCGCGACTCCGACGGGAGCGTTTTACGCATTTCCCGATTTCTCCGGCTGGATCGGGAAAAAAATCGATGGGGCGGAGATTACGGATTCCCTTACCCTGACTGAGCTTCTTATCGAAAAGGCGCTCATAGCGCCGGTGCCGGGCATCGCTTTCGGCGTTGAAAATCATCTTCGCTTTTCTTACGCGCTCGATACCGAAAGAGTGAAAGAGGGACTGAAAAGACTCGCCGCTTTCGCAAACAAACTCGTCTGACTTTCAATTCTTTTTCTTTTGCCACGAAGACGGTAATTATTTATAATAGCCGTTAGTAATTTTGAAACTCTCTTTTATCCTGTAATGTTTCAGGCGTATTTGGGGAATGCAAAGAGTCCGGCTTTTTGCTGTGTGGAAATGCTGAAATGAGTGCCGCCGAACAAGAAAAGATTCTGGTAAAGGATATCGTTACATCCGAGGTTATCTCGGTTAAACCAGGCACAAAATTGTCCGAAGTCGTTCGCATAATGGATGAAAAGCGGATTAGCTGTATTCCGGTGGAAAATGGCGGCAAACCGGCAGGAATTATTACCGAAAGCGATCTGGTAAGGCTGGCGTCGGAGAATCCGGCTTTTCGTGATTTATCCGTGGAAGAAGTCATGACCCGCTCCGTCGTTACCGCAACCGGCGATATGGATATCTTTGAAGCTTTTTATCTGCTTTCCGCAAGCGGGATGCGCCATCTGATTCTTATGAATGGAGGGAAGGATATCGCCGGCGTTTTAACTCAGTCGGACATAGTAAAAGGGCTTGCGGTTCAGTTTGGAGGGATAAGGGATATCTCCGTTGTAATGAACCGGGAGATGGTTAAAATCCGGCCGTCGGACAGCTTGGAAACCGTTATGCGACTGATGGCTAAAAAAGGGATAAGTTGTGTTGTCGTAGAGAGGCAAAACCGTCTATGCGGGATAGTTACCGAAAGGGATGTAACCGGTTTTCTGGGCGATGGGGCTGACCCGTCCGTCACGACGGCTGAGGATATTATGAGCTCCCCGGTAATGACCGTTGACGAAAAAATGCCGATTCATGAGGTTGTAAGGCTTATGGATTTCCGTAAAGTAAGGCGGTTTGTCGTTGTGAACGATGAAGGGAAAACCACAGGGCTCGCCACTCAGACGGATATAGTAAATGGGATACTTTCCGGAAAATATATTGAATCTTTAAGGGAAGTTCTTCAGGAAAAAGAAGGGGTACTGAAGTCTCTTGAAACAACTCTACTGGAAAAAACGGCCGACCTGTACGTAAGCGAGCAGAAATACAGATCCCTCTTTGAAAATTCTATGGACGGGGTTTATATAATTGCCCTCGATGGACGGATAGTGGATATAAACAGGGCCGGGGCGGAAATGTTCGGTCTTTCCCGGAGCGATATTGAAGGCGGGGATATAACCGGTTTTTATAAAAATCCTTCCGAAAGGCAAAAATTTATCGAAGTTATCGAGAAAAACCATTATGTGAAAGATTACCCGATTGATTTTGTGGGAAAGGACGGACAGACGATTCACGCGCTTGTTACCACCATTGCCCAGCGGGATTCTCTTGGCAAAATCCTGTTTTTCGAAGGGATAATCCGGAATGTTACGGAGCAGAAGAAAAGGGAGGAAGTCATCAGGCATATGGCGTTTCATGACCAGCTTACGGGGCTTCCAAACAGGCAGACGTTCACCGACCGACTCGCCGCAGAACTTGCTCATTCAAGAAGAGATAAATCAAAAGGCGCTATTATGTTCCTCGACCTCGACCATTTCAAGCCGATAAACGACACATTCGGACATGATATAGGAGACGAGCTTTTAAAAAACGTAGCCTACCGCCTTACGCATTCTCTGCGCGAAGCCGATACCGTGGCCAGAATAGGCGGTGATGAATTTACGATTATGCTTCCGCGAATTACCAGCGAAAATGATTATTTGACCATAGCGAACAAGATTCTTGAGGCGATTAGAACTCCTTTTCCCATAGAAGGGCACAAGTTGAAGCTTTCGTCGAGCATCGGGGTGAGCCTTTTCCCCCGCGACGGCGCCGACCCGGAAACGCTCATCAAGAAAGCCGATGATGCTATGTACCTTGCCAAACGCGGCGGCAAGGATAATTTCAGGGTTTATTCCGGCGACTAACTTTCAGCTTTTCTGCGCAACGCTTTT
>JAJRYM010000020.1 GCA_024275775.1 Nitrospirota bacterium | reverse complement strand
GCGCTTGAAAACTGCCCGCCGATTCCTGAAATTCTGCCGGAGCAGGCGACGAGCAGGTTCGGTTTTCCTTCACGGGATGCCGCCGTAAGGCAAATACATCTGCCGGATGAAAAAACCGACTCCGCTCTTCTCAACGGGTTCGCGTCTCCGGCCCACAGAAAAATGATTTTCGAGGAGTTTTTCCTGCTGGAGTCGGCCATGGCGATAATCCGAAGCCGGAACACCGAGAAGGTGAAAGGCGTAAAACTGCGGATTACCAAAGATCATGTCAAGAAAGCTCTTTCGCTTTTTCCCTTTCAGCTTACGCCCGACCAGCGGAACGCGCTAAATGAAATCGCCCGCGACCTTAAAAGCGAACATCCTATGAACCGCCTTTTGCAGGGGGATGTAGGTTGCGGCAAAACGGCCGTGGCGGCCATCATTATGATGATAGCCGCGGAAAACGGCTATCAGTCGGCGATTATGGCGCCCACGGAAATACTTGCCGAACAGCATTTCCGCAACATCTCGGCGCTCACGGCGGGGCTCCCGTTTAAAATCGTTATCCTCACGTCCGGCCGCAAAGGGAAAGCGGAGGTTAAAAAACAGATAGCCGAGGGCAAGGCTAATCTTGTTATCGGCACTCACGCGCTTATTCAGGAAGCGGTAAGTTTTCGCAAACTTGGCGTTGTGGTAATCGACGAACAGCACCGGTTCGGTGTAATGCAAAGGGCCGAACTCATCTCCAAAGGCGCGCGCCCCAACACGCTTATCATGACGGCCACCCCCATACCGCGCACGCTTGCCCTTACCTTGTACAGCGACCTCGATATTTCGGTTATACGGGAAATGCCGAAAGGGAGGGGGCGGGTGGATACGAAAATAATCCGCCCCAGCGAGAAAAGGCAGGCAAACCTGCTCATCCACAGAGAAATAAGCAAAGGCAGGCAGGGATACATCATTTATCCCCTCGTGGAGGAAAGCGAAAAGAGCGAGCTGAAGGCGGCTACGGAGATGTACGAAACCTATCGGAGCAAAATTTTCCCGGACCTCAGGCTCGGCCTTGTGCATGGGCGCATGAAGCCTGCCGAAAAGGAAAAAGTCATGAGCGCTTTCATGAACGGGGAGCTGGACTTGCTTATATCAACCACGGTTGTGGAAGTGGGGATAGACCAGCCCAACGCCACGGTGATGATGGTGGAGCATGCCGAGCGGTTCGGGCTGGCCCAGCTTCACCAGTTGCGCGGCCGGATAGGAAGGGGGCCGGAAAAGTCCTACTGCCTGCTGGCGATAGAGTATCCGTTGAGCCAGGTGGCAAGGGAGCGGCTGAAAACCATGGTAAAGACGACGGACGGTTTCCTTATCGCCGAAAAGGATCTCGAACTCAGGGGAACGGGCGATTTCTTCGGTATCCGGCAGAGCGGACTGCCGGCGTTCAGAATCGCCAACCTTGTAAGAGATTTTTCTCTACTGAAACTCGCCAAGCAGGAGGCGTTCGCGCTCGTTCACGACGACCCGGAGCTTAAAAAACCGCAGAATTTTCCGCTTCGCCGCGCACTTTCAAAGGCATGGAAGGAAAAATTCCAGCTTGCGGATATAGGCTAGTTTGGTTTTAAAATAATGTTTTAGAGAAAAATTGACAGTTATTTTAAGGGATGATACCGTATTTCGGATGCGCATAAAAACCTTCGTTTTGCCGTTTTTTCTTGGGATTGCGATATCCACTGCCGGTTGCTCAATGCTTCCGGACAGACTCATCTATCCCAACGACATGGAAACGCTAAAGCCTAAGAAAGAAACGGTCACCATCAAGGACGAGCCTGCCGAAGGCGAAGGCATGGAAGCGGCCGGCGGTGAGCAGGCGGTAGAAGAAGCGTCTCCCGGCGAGGAAGTCGTTTTCGGATCCGCATCGAAGCCGGCGGAGGTGGAGGTCGGAGGGAAAAAAGACGAGGTACCCAACTATGCCAACTATTCCGAAAAGGAAGGAAAGATTTTAACCCAGAGGGAAACAAAGCGTCTTCCTAAAGTGAAGGCGCACAAGAGCGGTAAGGGATATAATGCCTTAACGAAAACCTTCCCGATTAGTTATGACCAGCTGTGGGATGATGTTGTGGAGACTATGCTGTTTCTGCCGCTCAAGACCATCGATAAGTCGAGCGGCATAATCGTTTCGGACTGGACGATGAAGAGGGATATCGGTGCGGCCGCGATGGAGGCGTCGAATATCTTTGGTGATGGCATGAGGATTATCAGATACAAGTATACCGTGCGGGTTTATGATCACGCGGACAGCGCTGAGGTAACGGTTATCCCGTTCGCGCAGGTGAGCAAGAACAGGCGGTGGCACGAGGGCAAACCCGCCATTGCGATAACTAACAAACTGATGAGAAGAATAATACAACAGGTGGAAAAATAAAATGCCGATTTACGAATACAGATGCGCTAAATGCTCGCATGAGTTCGAGGTGATGCGGCTTTCCCGATCCGGGTTCGCGGACGTGAAATGCCCCGCTTGCGGCAACAGCGAAATTGAGCGGAAGTTTTCGGTATTCGCCCCATCCGTAAAATCGGCAAATAATCTTCCCTGCGGTACCGGTGAGTGCGATATGCCCTCGCCCGGCTGTCATGGCGGGATGTGCGGCCTCACCTGAAACAGGTTTTTACAATGAGTGTAATGAATCGCAATAAACCGGCTTTTAAAAAAGCGGCGGCGCTTGCTCTCTGTTTGCTTGTTCTGGCAGGTTGTAAAACCGGCGGTTTTTTTGGGAAAAGTGCAAAAAAGGATTTATCCGTTCACATAAAGCGCGTTTCCTATTCAAAGGCCGAAAACGGAACGCTGGTGAAAATTTACGGCTCAAAACCTTTCCACCATACCGCATACAAACTGGCGGATCCGCTTCGCCTGGCTGTCGAAATATCGGACGCCGTGCTCGATTTCGAGACCAGCACGGCTCCCATCAACGGCGCAAACGTAACCCATCTTACGGTTGTAAGGTTTCATAAAGCTAAAACCGTCAGAGTCGAAATGCAGTTGGAAGTAGACGCTCCATACAAGATCGTAAAAAAAGACAGGTTGCTGGAGGTCTTTGTGGCGGATAAGCCGGGCGTCGTGTTCGGGGAAAAAGCGTCCGAAAGTGCGGCAACCGTCTCGGCAACGCAGGATGAAACCGCCGAGCGTAACAGCGCGGCTGTTAAGGAAAACCTGCGCCTCAGGCGGGAACTGCTTGATGCTAAAAAGAGAGCTTTGGACCTGGAAGAACGAAACCATGAATTGCGGGAGCAACTTAACTCTACGCGACAGGATGAGGACGAAACAAGAAATCTCACCAACTCACTGCAAAGAAGAATCCTTGAGTTTGAAAAAAAGTTAAGCGAAATAGAATCCAAAATATCGAATCAGGAACAGTAATTCGTGGAGCCGCCTTTTTGAATGCGGTTTTCAAGTCCCAAATAAAGGGGGATGGTTCGCAATGGGCATCGAAAAAATCCAGACCGATGTTGCGGTAATCGGCGCCGGTCCCGGCGGTAGCGCGGCGGCGCAGACAGCCGCCGACGCGGGCCTCAAAACCGTTTTAATCGACTCCGGCGAAATAGGGGGAGCGTGCCTTAACCGCGGATGCGTTCCGGCCAAAACGTGGCTCGCGGCCGAACATCTTTATCGCATGAACCGTATTGCGGGCAAGATTTTTCCGAATGCCCCCGAACCTGATTTCAAAGAGCTCAAAAAACATCAGCGGGAGGTTATCGCTCTTATCCAAAAAGGGCTTAATTTCGTCTATAAAAGAAAAAACATAGAGCTGGTCGAAGGGTTCGCGGAGTTCGATTCGCCGAAAAGCCTGCGCGTAAACGGCGGGGAGACGGTTATAGAATTTAACAGCGCCGTAATAGCTACCGGCTCCTTTCCTGCCAACCCGTTCGGTGAAGGCGCGAACATCCATAATTCGGATTCGATATTCGGTATCGAAGAGCTTCCCGGTTCGATTGCCGTTATAGGCGGTGGCGCCGTCGGCATTGAAATGGCCACTTTCTTTTCCGGCATGGGGTGCGAAACGTCCGTCATCGAAGCGCTTAACGACATCCTTCCAACCGAGGACGAGGAGGTAAGCTCCACCGTCAAAAGAGAGCTCAAACGTGCCGGCGTAAAATTTCATCTGGGCCTAAGCGTGAAGGAAGCCGGGTCGGACGGGAAAACCTGCAAAATAACGCTGGAAGACGGTTCGGATATCGAATCGGAAACTCTTCTTGTCGCCGCGGGCAGATCGCCGTCAACGGAACGGCTTAATCTGGCGAACGCCGAAATTGTTACCGATGTAAGGGGTTACATAAAAATCGATGAAACAATGGCGACCAGCCGTGAAGGGATTTACGCCGTGGGCGACGTGGCCGGAAACGCGCTTCTTGCCTATACCGCTCATCATGAGGGGGTTGTGGCGTCACGAAACATCGCAGGCCGTCCGTGCGATATGAATTACACGAATATTCCGAGAATAACATTCTCCAGACCGGAGGCCGGTTCCGTCGGCATGACCGAAAAAGAAATCAGGCAGAGCGGAGTTCCTTACAGTCGTGGAACGTATCTTGTGCGGGCGCTTGCCCGCGGCTTGGCTTCGGGGGAGACGGCCGGCATGGTGAAGGTTCTGGCCGAGGGAGACGGCGGGAAACTGCTGGGAATCCATATAGCCGCGCCGGGGGCGACCGAAATAATACATAGCGCGGCGATTGCCGTATCAGCCGGCATGACGGCGCGCGAACTCGCCGATACCGTTTTCGGGCATCCGACTATTTCCGAAGCGATATCACTCGCCGCCGCGCAAGTTAAGCCCGCAAACTAGACGTGGCTTTTTGGTTTTGCCCAAAAAGTTAAGAAGCAGGTGACAAGGAGAAATCCGGAAATTAAAAATCCTGTCATGGCGAGACCCCGCCTTTAGCGGGGTCGTGGCCATCTCTAGCCTTCGCCAAGGCTACGGCTTGGCAGACTCCAATCACGAGATCACCACAGTTCCCTTCGGGAACTTCGTGATGACAGGGAATTGAGCATCTTCCACATTGGGGTAGTCCCGTCCGGCTTCGCTGTTAGGGGTTTCAAAACCTGTCATGGCGAGACCACGCCGGCGGGGGTCGTGGCCATCT
>JAJRYM010000019.1 GCA_024275775.1 Nitrospirota bacterium | reverse complement strand
CGGCCTCGCCAGATGGCTGATTATTTCAATCGGAAGCATCAAAGGAATAAGCCACCAGACCGAGCCCATGAACTGTTTAAAGTAGGCCAAGCCGTGCTTTTGCAGGCCGACCACATGGTACACAACAAAAACCGTTACGGCCATGGCTACGTTCGTATTCAGGTTGGCGGTGGGGGCGGTACAGCCGGGGATAAGCCCCAGCAGGTTGCCGCAGAGAATGAAAATGGTCAGCGTGCCGAGAAGAGGCAAAAACCTTGTTCCGCCCGGTCCTATATTCTGCTCCATCACATCGGCCAGCCCGCCAATAATCACCTCGAAAAGATTTTGCAGGCCTTTCGGGATGATGTTAAGCCCGCTTTTGACCAGAAATGTTACCGCCGCAAGCAGAATCATGATTAACCATGTATAGGTGACGTGCGGATACTCCCCAAGGCCGGGGATGTGGAGATACATGAACGGTTCGGTCATGCCGAATAGCTCCTTATATTCATAGCCGATATCAAAACCGCCGCTGTAACGGCGGAGAGGCCGGCTATTAAAAAGCTGGGGTTAACGCCGGACTTTACAACAACCAGCAAGACCGTTCCCAGCATGGCAAATCGAAAAACATACGAAAAAATAGCAAAGCCGCGGCCCATTTCAGCGTCCATCCCGTGGCCGATTATCTGTTTGAGCATTTTTGAAGAGAGGCGGAAATTGGCCAAGGCTATTAGTCCCCCGGCGGCAACGGCGGCCATAGCTTCCGTTGAGTGGAACAGTCCGGCAAGAACGGCGGTAACAGCGCAGACGATTACCGTTTTCACCGTTATCCCTGATGTTAAGTCCACTTTTTTACTCATCCATCCTGCTTTTTATTGTTCTGTAAACGCTCAAAAACCCTGCGATAATCCCCATGATGCCGAAAATCAGCATCAGCACTGGTCTGGTGCCGGCTTTCAGGTCAAGCCAATAGCCGAACCCAAAACCCATAAACGTAGAGATAACAAGCTGGGTGCCAAGCATTGATAAGGAGACGAGTTCAAAATAGTTCCCCCCCTTATCTTCTTTTTGGTCTTTCAAACCCCGATTAAATCTCTACTCTAAATATCGGGAAATGCTATCAGTATCCATACCCTTAGTCAAACAATTAAGCCCAAAAAAATAGGGCGATTCTCATACTGTTTTATCATGGGCGCTCCAATCTTATTTTACTAGAACGAAAAGGAGAGATGAAACGTAAAATCCGGCGCCGTTTGGCTTAAATCTTCCAGGAAACCGAATGTTATCTGTTTTCCGGTACTGGTGGCATATCTCAGGCCGAACGTGACTTCATCCCAAATTGTTTCTATAAAAGGCGAGGTTACGTAAGAGCCCTGCAAAAGCAGGGCGAACCTGCCGTTAAGCGGGTATTCACCGCCGGCTCTGATAATTGTGAAGTTAGACAGGTCGAACCTTTCGCCTCGGTCGATATACCTCGGCAGAATTGAACCGATATCAAAGTTCAGCTCCAGCCGTTCGAATTTTTGCTGGTACAAAAGCAACGCCCCAACTTCCCACGCTCCGTTGCCGAGGCCGTCAGTCGTTGAGGCCAAGGGAGGCTGAACAGCGACTTTTGCGGAAAGGGTTGAGCCGCCATACCTAAACAACCGTTTTTTGACCCATATTGTAGGATCCCCCAGCGTGAACCTGTCCGACGCGGGCGAATTCCACACGACACCGTTGTGAATAAATGTGGCCAAATAACGGTTTCTTGGCGCGGCGCGTTGCCCCGGCAAATCCGGGAATCCGAAAGTGGAGTGGTAATCGAGGATGTATTGGTCAAGAAAACCTCCGCCCAGCCGGTAAAACGGCTGTTCTATGCCTACCTCCATGCCGTGGCCGAAACTACGTTTGGCCGAAAAGGAAAGTTCGGCTTCTTCCAAATCGAAACCCGCGACAAAACTTTTTCTTGCCCGGAAATAGAAAATATTCGAATAATCCATCTGCACGCGAAATTCCGTTTTGCCGGCAGGCCGTACGGGGGCGCTTTCAAAGGTAGGGAAAAGAAGACCCATAAAAATCGGGGAATGGTTTTTTGTGGGAATCGGCTCCGCGCTAGTATTTGAACAGGAAACGGCCAGCAGGAACGGCAATATGTGGTAAACTCTAAAAAATTTTTTGAACATACGGGGGAATTGTACATTGAAAAACCGTAGTTGGGGCGGAAGATTCAAGGGCGTTCAGAGCAAAGAATTCCAGAAGTTTTCCGCGTCGATAGATTTCGACAGCAAACTGGCTCTTTACGACATTGCCCAGAACATCGCTTATGCCGGAGCGCTGGCAAAAGCGGGGCTGTTGACGTCCTCCGAACTGGACAGGCTCGAACGCGCGTTACGGGGAATCGAAAAAGAAATTCGAGACGGTAAATTCAAATACCGCGAGGAAGACGAGGATATTCACATGAATATCGAACGGCGCCTGAAAGAGAAAACAGGCCGGCTTGGAGGGAAGATTCATACCGGCCGGAGCCGTAACGACCAGGTGGCGACCGACACCCGGATGTACGTGAAAGAAAATACCAAAGAAATAATCCGGCTCCTTAAAAACCTGCGCAAGGCTTTTGTCAGGCAGGCGGAAAAACATATCGACGGTTTCATGCCAGCCTACACTCATCTTCAAGTGGCCCAGCCGGTAAGAATAGCGCAATGGTTCATGGCGTATCATGAAATGTTTGCCAGAGATGCGGACAGGTTCGCCGATGTTCTAAAAAGAGCTGATGTGTTGCCGCTCGGATCCGGGGCTCTCGCCGGAAATAATTACGGCATCGACCGGAAATTTCTGGCCAGACAGCTGGGCTTCAAAGCGGTTTCCCAAAATTCCATCGACGCCGTATCGGACCGCGATTTCGCGCTGGATTTCTGCCACGCGGTCGCCGTTATGTTCGTGCATGTTTCGAGGCTGGCGGAAGAGCTTGTAATTTTTTCCAGCCGCGAGTTCAGCTCCGTTATTCTGCCGGAAGAATTCTGCACGGGGTCGAGCATCATGCCCCAGAAGCGCAACCCGGACCTGCCGGAACTGCTGAGAGGCAAGGCGGGCAGGGTAAACGGCAACCTCGTAAACCTGCTTACCTTGCTTAAAGGACTGCCGCTGGCGTATAACCGCGACATGCAGGAGGACAAGCCTCCGCTGTTCGATAGCTGTGAACAGGCTCTTGCCTCGATACCGCTTGTAACAGTCATGGTTAAAAAACTTAAATTCAACACGCCCCTGCTTGAAAAACGGATAGCCGACGGTTTCATAACGGCGGTCGATCTGGCGGATTATCTTGTTCTGAAGGGAACTCCTTTCAGAGAGGCGCATCACATCGTCGGTTCGGTTGTAAGAGAGTGCGAGGAGCGCGGAATCAGGTTCACCGATTTATCGGCGGAGGATTTGAAGAAACATTCAAAGCTTTTCAGTGAAGACATATTTTCATTTGTTGATCCTAAAAAATCGCCGGATCGTAAAAAAGGTATCGGTTCAACCTCAAGGAAGGCGATTGAAGCCCAGATTCTTCGCGCCAAAAAGGAGCTAAAGTGAAACGCTTCCTGATTCTGGGAATTGTCGTTTCCCTGCTGGCGGTATCGTGCGGATTGAAAACCGCGCCGGTTCCTCCCCCTCAGCCGGCGCCGGCGCAGGAAAAAGGCGCGGATAATTAAATTCTGATTTTCATTCCGTCGGCGGCGACTATTACATTGCCGCGATAAATTGCGGACACCTGCTCTTCAAGGCCGCCCGTATCGTTTTCCGGGGATAGGTGGGTTAGGACCAGCAGGCGAACTTCGGCTTTTCGGGCGATTTCCGCGGCCTGGCTTGTGGTTGTGTGGCCGGGGACGGGAGCGTTATCGGGCGCTGAGGCTTCCATAAGCAAACAGCCCGTTTGCCGCGCAAGCGTTACGATATTTTCGCAGGGGGATGTGTCGCCCGAATAGACCAGAGATTTCTCTCTTCCGTCCAAAAAACGCTCAAATCTGTAGCCGAGGTTTATTAGAGAATGATTCATGGGAAGCGTTTTTACCGTAATATCTCCGGTTTTCCATTCGTCGTCGGAATGGTCGTTTATTTTGATTTTGATTCCTTCAAGCTGGCTCCCGTAAGCGTTCAAAAGAAGGCTGAAATACTTGCTGAAACCGGTGGGGCCGTGAATAACAAGCTCGTCTTTCGGTGCGCCGCCGAGGCAGTGTTTTCGGGAGAAAAGAATAGCTGGCAGGTCGTTGATATGATCGACATGCATATGGGTTATGAAGATTTCATCTATTGACGCGAAATCAACGCAATGCCGCGCCAACTGTCTGTACGTTCCGGGCCCCGCATCTATCAATAATGTGCGTCCGCCCGTTTCAAGAAGATAACCAGCGCATCCCCTCCGAGGGGAAGGAGAGCAGGTGCCGGAGCCGAGAATTGTTACTTCCATGAGTGAATATTATACTCAGGGTACGGTTATTTTTCTTTCCGAGGCTGGCGGATTATGGAATATAGAAAAAGGAAAAGGCCTGCCATGGTTAACCAGTTGCCTGCCGTTTCGGAAGCCGTGCCAGCGTAATGAATTGTGAGCAACCCATTTCCGGGGATATCCAGCTCGCAGAATCCGTATTGGGAATTTTTTATCGGTATATTCAGCGTTTCCAGGTCAGGCTTAATAAGCGTAGCCCTGTAGCCGGGGTAGTAAACAAGGGGAAGCTCGATTGTTAAGTTGTCCGATACGGAAGACATCTCCATGGTAATTTGATTACCCTGTTTTCTAGCATTTTTTAAGCGAACATTACCGGAAACGATTTTTATATTCTTTTTTCGTGAATAAAAGTAATCAAGATGTTTTGCTCCGTTTGCGGGAAGATATTCACCAAATGTTGTTCCGATAAACGGGTATTTTTCTTCAAGCGCATTAGCCTTGAATTGATTTTCGTTAATTTCTAACTTGTCGGGAATCAGGAACGGTTGTGTGTAAATGAAAAGGAAAATTATGAGTAGCGTGACAATAGAATATTTGTGTTTTTTCTTTTCCAGCCCTAGAAGCGAGAGCGATGCAAAAAAACCAAGAAAAAAAACAATGAAAAACAACATGCGCCAGGGAAACTGAATGTACCGGAAAAACCGTGGGATACTTTCCCATGGAAAGTAAAAGGACATCATAAATATCCCTAAAATGGCGGCCACCAGAAAGGGAATGCCGAAAGCCACTTTTCGCACTCTCTTTATGTTAACCAGTGCAATGATGGAGAAAATCAAAAGGAAGTCCCCTATGATGAAAGGCATTTCGCTTCCTTTAACATCATCGGGCAGGCTGGCGCCCCGATGAAATTCCGAACCAATCATTTGGGGGAAATATACCGAATGTCTAGGCACCTGAACGCTCAGATTTTTCCATCCGGAAATAGCGAACTCGCCTGAATGGAAATGCGCCAGCATGGGAACCACGAAAAAGGCGGATACAAGAAAAGCCACAAATCCGCCAAGTAGCAGGAAACCGCCCCTGCGAGGCTCCCTGATGAATTTCCTGAAAAAGAAAGCTATAAAAAGAATGCAAAATACGGCCGCATAAAAAGCTGTGATTACGTGGGTGAGCAAAAGTCCCGCAACTCCGGCGGTGAAGATAGGATACCTCTCAGGCTTGCCGATAATTATTTCATATAAACCCAAAAAAAGAATCGGCATAAAAATGAACGCGAAAGATTCGGCGAAAGCATTTCGTATGTAAAGATCAACCATTCTGTAAGGAGCCGCGATATAAAAAAGGGCGGCCGCCGCCGCACAAGCGTTACTCTCCGCAACCCGGCGGGCGAAAGCATACATTGAAATTCCAGAAAGAAAAATAGCAAGAAAATGAACAGTCTTTAGGGAAGTGAAGAAGGAAAAGCCGAGTTTGAAAACCGCCCAGACCGATAAGTAGGAGAGGGGAGGATAAAAGATAAAGAATCCGTAGCCAAAGCCGTTTCCGATGTTCGGCAAAACTCTCGGCGGAAACTGGCCGTTTTGCAAGGCAAGTTCAATGCCTGCCGCCCTGTAAAACGGATAAAGTTTTTCATGGCTCATGAAATACCCCTCGCCGAAAAGGGGGGAAATGATAAACAGGCTTAGAATAAAAAGAAGGGACAGGTAATAAATATTCTCCCGTGATTGATTTTTCATTGAATAATCACCTCCTTCTCCCCAAGCCGGCTCGCAAATTCACCGTCCAATTGGACGGCATGCAGGGCCCGTGATAAGGAGCAGCCGGTTAAGAAAAAGTTAAAGGAGTTCTTCTCTTATATCTATTAGGCCGTTACTTTCGGCTTTGCGGCGAAGGCTGTTCTGCCAATCTTCGACAACCTGGGTTCTCTTGTCTAAAAGAAGTTTTTTCCTTATCTCGCCGCGTGCGGCCTTATACCCATCGGGGTCAGCTTCCTCTCTGTCGACGACCTCGAAAACATAATAATTGCCGCCGGAATAAACTTTTTCGAACCCGCCTTTTTCAGCCGAGAAAGCCGCCTGTCTTATGCTGGGTATCGAGATAATTCCCTTGGAATCGTCATCTATCGTGAACGGCTCCGTATTGGCGCTTTTCACTCCGAGCGCTTTTGCCTCCTTATCAATGGTCGTGCCTCCCTCTCTCAGCTTCCGCAATGTTTCAAGGGCTTTTTCTCTCGCCAGCCGAGCGCCTTCTTCATTTTTGATGCGTTGCATAATTTCGTTCTTCACTTCAGCAAGCGGCTTCTGCTGTGAGGGCACCTTCTGAATGAGGCGAATGGCATAAAAACCTTTACCCGCTTTTATTGCCGTTGTGGAAGCTCCCGGCCTCATATCGAAAGCGCGGTTGACAAGTTTCGACAGGTCAACTCCAGGTTCCACAGGCTGCCCCCTGTAGACGCTTTTTTTCAGGTATGTGAAATCGTTGCCGTCGGCGATTTTTTGCCAGTCCGCCATTTTCTTATCACCACGCACCGCGTCGTTCAGCCTTTTTTTGGCGATTTCTTCCGCTTTATTTTTTGCCAGAGTTGCCCTGATTTCATCTTGTACGTCTTCGAATTTTTTCTGAAGAGCCTTTGTATGGGATTTCATTTTGATTATGTGAAAGCCGAACTCGGTTTTTACTATATCGGACAGTGTGCCGGGCTCAAGCTTGAAAAGAGCATCCTCAACCTCCTTTACCATTACACCGCGGCCGAATTCTCCCAAGTCGCCACCTTTGACTGCGGACGGACCCTCAGAATATTTCTTTGCCGACTCGGCGAAATCCGCCCCATCACGAATTTCTTTAAGAATTCCTTCAGCTTTTTCCCGAAGCTTTTTTTCTTCGTCAGGCGTAGCATCCTGAGGCACTTTTATAAGGATATGAGCGGCCGCGACCTTTTCTTCCTGCAGGTAATCGTCAATATGCGAATCGTAATAGTCTTTAATCTCGTTTGCGGGGATATCGACGGTTTTCATAATGTTCTGCGGGTCGCTGAACAGGGATTCTATTTCCCTGCCTTCAGGCCGTTTGAAAGCCTGTTTGTTTTTTTCGAAATAGTCCTTTAGCTGTTCTTCCGAAACGTTCACTCCGGCGGCCTGGCCGCTGTCGGAGATGGTCAGATAAGCGATTTTTACCTTTTCATTTTTGCGGTCATATTCATCGACTATTTCATCTTCCGTAACCTGCACCATGTCTCCAAGAAACTGAATCAGTTTTTGTACTGTTATGTCGTCTCTCAGACTGCTCTCAAAGTCACCGGGATTCATGCGATTGGCGCTCAATATCGCAAGATATTTGCGTTTATCGAAAACGCTGTTCGTCTGAAAATCAGGGTTGTTTGATATGCTGTCTTGGACTTCTTTGTCCGATACGATGAAACCTGTTTCATCAGCGGCCATCAAAACCAGCTTTTCCGCTACCATCTGGTTTAATAGCCGCTTGTCAAGGTTAAGCTGTTTGATCATGTCGCGCGTAATGTTGCCTTTCATCTGGCGCAACATCACATCATAACGGCGCTGGTAATCCCCTTGGGTTATTACATAATCGCCCACTTTGGCCATAGGAGCCCTCCCGCGCGAATCGCCGTATCCCCAAACAAGAAAAATGGTACCTACAAACGCGGCCACAAGTCCCCAAAGAATAATTTTTACAAAAACACCCGAAGCGTTATCTCTTACTTTTTGAAGCATTCGGTACTATTCCTTCTTAGATTCCTGACGTTCCAGGCGCTCCTGTAGCGCCTGGATGTCCTGAAGTTTCTGTTCCACCTGCGTCGCCTCCACCGAATCGGGATACGCCGCTCTCAAATTTTCAAGCGTAAACACAGCCTCGTCTAATTCCCCCGTTTTAATCTGGATATCTGCCACCCGCCATAGCGCCACGGGGGCCTTGTTGGAGCGGGGATAGCTTCTAACCAGCTCCATAAACGCCTTTACTGCGTCAGCCGGCCTGTTTTGCCTTGTAACCGATACCGCTTTCCAATACTGCGAATTATCGCTTAAATCGGTTTCGGGATATCTGTTTACATATTCGGAGAATTCAGCTTCGGCCTGATCGTAATTTCCTCTTAAAAACCATGCGTTGGCGCTTTGATAAAGATTTTCGGCGGTAAGGGAAGAGGGGATGGGCAATATTCGCCTTTTCCGCACTTTGGCCGGAGAAGCTACATCGGGTTTCACAAGACGCCCTATTTCGTTTATTCGCATGGAAAGCTGAGCCGTGGCCTCTTCGATTTGATCCCGAAGCTTTTCGGATGTTTGCTGATTCTGTACGTCAAGCTCGACCATCAGGCTGTTAAGTATGCTGAGGTCGCTTGAAATCTGTTTGAGTTTTGCAAGGTTTGCCAGATTTTCAAGAGCATCAAGGTGCTTAAGCTTCTCAACCGCACCGCTTGAATAATAGCTGTTCTCTTCGATTTTTCCTTGCAGAGTCTCGATTTTCCTCTCCATCTCTTCAACCTGTATGTTTATGTCAGCCATGACTTTTGTAATGACAGTAAGCTTTTGCTGAATTTTTTCGGTTTCAGTCGGCCCTTGTTCCTTCGCACCTTTTTTAGGACGCGGCATGGTGACGCATGACGACATCAAAAAAACAATAGCAAGAGTAAAGATAAGTTCAGGGAATCTTTTCATAATAAAAAATGGGGATATCGCCATTAAGACGATATCCCCGAAAAAATGCTTTTTACCTGCTGCCTGTCTATCTGAAAGTCACCTTAAATTCAGCACGGCGGTTGCTTGCCCATGCATCCTCATCGTGCCCAGGGTCGGCCGGGCGCTCTTCTCCATAGCTGATGGTGTGCAGTCGGCTGGCATCAACTCCAAGAGAGACCAGATAATCCTTAACCGCCCCGGCTCGCCTATCGCCAAGAGCTATGTTGTATTCTTCAGTGCCGCGCTCGTCGCAGTGGCCTTCTATCTGTATAATTGCGTCCGGAAACGCGTTCATCCAGTCGGCGTTCCTGCCAATGGTCTGGCGAGCGGCAAAAGTAAGATTGTATTTATCGAAATCAAAATAGATTATTTCAAGAGCCTGATTGCGGTCGAACTGCATTTCTCTTACTTCTTCTTCCTCTACAACGGCTTTTGCTTCCTCTTCCTTAATGGTTTCGAGCTTTTCTCTTTCCATCCTGCCGCGCTCTTCGGCTTCCTGGGCTTTAATCTCATCCGCAGATGGTTTTACTTCTATCGTAGCGACATCTTTTTTCTTTGTTGCGCAAGAGGTGGTTCCCATGAGGGCCACCGCCAGGAAGACAATTCCAAGCAATTTAAAAGATTTCATTTATCGGCATCCCCTTTCGAGTTAAGAAAAATCGAATTAAATTTCATCCGGAAATCTTAACAGACAAAACATACTGTTGCAACTCTAATTACAAACTATTGCCGCTGTAAAAAGAACGGCTTTCTTCTCCGGAAAACGGGGCGGAATTCGGCTATAATTCCGCAAATGCGAATTTTTTCCTCTTTTTCGGAGCCACGGGGGCGGGTTGCAATTCCCGGGTCAAAATCCCATTCCATAAGAGCGCTGTTTTTTGCCACCTTGGCGGAAGGGGTGTCGGAAATTACGGCCATTCTGGATTCGGACGACGTGAAATCCGCGATGGAGGCCTGCAGAGAATTCGGCGCCGAAATATCGAAACAGGGGGATACCGTAATCGTAACCGGTACGGGAGGCATAATAAGACCGCGCTCAGAAGCAATTGATATCGGCAACAGCGGAACATCGGCAAGGTTCGCTCTCGGCACCGCGGCTCTTGCGAGTACTCCGGTAACAATTACCGGCGACGCATCCTCCAGAAAAAGGCCTATGAAACCGTTGATTGATTCACTGGCTCGCCTTGGAGCCGAGATTCTAGATTCAGACGACGGTCATCTGCCGATTACGCTAAGAGGGCCGTTAAAAGGTGGGAAAACAGCCGTGGACGGCACAACTTCGCAATACCTTTCCTCCCTTCTTGTGCATACCCCATTTTGCCCGGACAGAACGGAGTTGACCATTGACTCGTTAAACGAGAAACCATATGTCGATATGACGCTTAACTGGCTGAAAAAACTAAAAATAAAATTTGAGAAAGAAAGTTATTCGCGGTTCGTCATTTACCCCGGCCAGCAAATCAGCGCTTTTAAAACCGCCATTCCCGCTGATTTTTCCTCCGCTACATTTTTTCTGGCTCTGGCGGCCGTTGAAGGGGCCGAAGTGGAGCTTTGCGGGCTGGATATGAAGGATGTACAGGGAGATAAACAGGTGATAGACCATCTTTTATCCATGGGGGCGGATATAGAGGTGGGCGATACGCTCAAAGTTAAGGGTAAAAAGCTTACAGGCCGCGTGATAGACCTTAACAGCACCCCGGACGCCCTGCCTGCCATGGCGGTTGTCGGCTGTCTGGCGGAAGGGGAAACGCGCCTTGTAAATGTTCCCCAAGCCCGGCTTAAGGAGACCGACCGGATTGCGGTTATGGCTGAAGAGTTGAAAAAAATGGGCGCCGACATTGAAGAAAGGCCGGATGGCCTGGTAATCCGCCACAGCTCTCTTAAAGGGGGCAAGGTGGACGGACATCATGACCACAGGGTGGTAATGAGCCTCGCCGTGGCAGGGCTGGCGGCGGATGGCGTAACCGAAATTGCCACTGCGGAATCCATAAGCGTAACTTTTCCTAATTTTGTCGAACTGATGAGATCATGCGGCTCCAAAATGCGTCTGGAATAGCAGAACGCTCTGGCGGCCTTTTTAAAACCGCCGAAGGGTGGTGTGCGGTCATATTGAACGGAAAGGGGGAAGTTGAACGCCTTATCCTGCCGATATCCAAAGATAAGGCGGCGCGTGAAATAAAGGAACTGCGTTCCAGCGCCGAGGTGAAGAAAATAGCCGGTATGGTTCAGGCGTTTTTTCGCGGGAGGACAATAGATTTCTTGGCGGTTCCGGTTGACCTGTCGGGGCGGACATCGTTTAGCAAAAGAGTTTACGCAGAGCTGAGAAATACCGGCAGGGGAGAGATTTTAACCTATCGGGAGCTTGCTGGAAGAATACACAGCCCCCGCGCCGCCCGCGCGGTCGGTACGGCTTTGGCTCGAAACCCGGCGCCGCTCATCATTCCCTGCCACAGGGTTGTGAGAAGCGACGGAGGCATGGGTGGCTTTACGGCCCCCGGAGGGACGGCGCTCAAACAGAAGATGCTTTCTCTTGAACGCGAAAAAGCCGGCAGGCCCGGTTAAAACTCCCAGCTTTTAAGGTCGGCGAGGAAATTCCTGTCGGTCAGATCGTACCTGATGGGAGTAATAGCTACATATCCGTCTTCAACCGCCCGAATATCGGTATCCTTGTCCGGTTCGTTCTTATCCATGGCGCCGCCCTGCCAGTAATAATCAATCCCTCGCGGGTCGTGCCTTTTTTCAAAGGAAACCTTGAAAGAACAGTCTGAAACACGGCAGATTTTGATACCCCGGATTTCGAT
>JAJRYM010000266.1 GCA_024275775.1 Nitrospirota bacterium | reverse complement strand
TTTTGGATGGTCAGGTCGGCGAATGACACAGATATAGCCGGCGCCGAACCAAATAAGCTCGGGTTTACGTGAAACACACGGTCAATACCGCCGCCGTCGATAATGGTCGCCGAGGCTCCTGCGCCGTTTATGGTCAGGTCGTCCGTTATATCCAGATCGCCTGTTAGAGCGCCGTCCTCATCTCCCGCACTATTGGCGATGGAGAGAATGTAAGTGCCGGCGGGAATCGTGATGGTATCGGCTGAAATCGATGCGTTGGCCTCCATGACGGCGGCTCGAAGCGTGCAGTGGCTGGAACCGTCGTCGCAGATGCCGTCGCCGGGGGTAGCGTCAACCGCGTCGGCGATGCTGTCCACAGTCAGAGCGAGGGGCGCGCCAGTAGCATTGGCTGAAGGATTATCGGTAAAGAGGTTTAGGAAAGAAATACCGAAAAGTATAAACAGCAAGCTGAAAAAATGGACGAATCCCTTAGAGCCCACACATCTTTTAACTCCAAGGATTTTCCCCTGCATCACAATTGTCGATATTATTACAAAAAATAAGAATAAGTGATAGTTTTTTTTAAACTCTTAATTATTTATGAAGCGGAACCTGCTCTAAATACTCATGAAAAACAGTCGCCGACCGATGTTTCGATTAATCTTTGGGAAACTCGTAGGGCTGTCCGTCGTCGTCCACTGCTACATAAACGAGGGTCGCTTCGGTAACTTTAATGAGCTCTTCCGGGTTTCTGTTTCTTTCGGCGCATACCGTTACTTTTACAGTGATGGAAGTTCTCCCAGTTTTTTCTATCTCGCCGAAACAGCTTATCAGGTCGCCCACGAAAACCGGCTTCTTAAAGAGAAAATCGGTAACCGCCACGGTTACAACCCTGCCCTTCGCCTTATGGTGGGCCACAATCGAGCCCGCAATATCGACCTGCGACATTATCCACCCGCCGAAAACGTCACCCATCGGGTTCGTATCAGTCGGCATAGCCAGCACTCGCGTGGCGGGCTGTTTGTTTTTATAAAGTTCTTCGAAGTTCATTTTTGCTTTCTCCAGATTATTCTCGATTATTGAAAGTTGCCCGAACAGGATAACATCACACCGATGGCTGAAAAAATTTCCTTCAAAGCAGACAGTCTGTAAAAATATAATTTAAAATATTGAGATAGCCCTTAAACTAACTGTTTAAAAAAGGATTACTTATTGACAGTGAGGGTAAGAAGTAGCCGGCTTTAATCGCCGCCTACAAGCTTGTTAAGAACTATTGTCAAGCCTGCCCTCTCTCGTCAGCGGTAATTCACGGAGATTATGGCATTAGCCGGAAAATTTATATAGAATCTACCAACTGAATTTTTTAAAGGTTATTACCGGTTTCATTATTGATGTTTAACTGTTTTTCCAGTAACGCAAAAATTACCCGTCTGGCGCTGTTTCAGATAATTGCGGTATTCCTGGCATCGGGAAGCGCATGGTCGCTCGGCCTGGGACAGATACGCGTTAAAGCCATGCCTCACCGTATGTTCAAAGCGGAAATCCCTCTTCTTACCGGCCCGGGCGAGGAAAGCATTTCAGCTTCGGTGGGAACGCGCATGGATTACGATATGCTTCAGCTTCAGCGGCGTGATTTCGTGGACAGTCTCAAGATTACGGTCACGAATGACCCCTTGAATTCCGGTGGTAAGATGCTTGAAATTTTAGCTACGGAGCCTGTTAAACAGTCGGCCTTCAATCTTTTAATACGCGCCGAGGCCGGGGGCGGCGCCATACTTGAGAATTTTTTCCTCGTGCTGGATTTCAGGAAATCGCTGTCGCTTGAACTTCCGAAGCAGCAGACGGCCGAAAAAGAGAAAGCTGTTCACCGCATCGCCCGTAAGAGAGCGCGGAAACCGCGCGTGCAACCCAGAGAGAAGATACCGAAGCCTGAAAGACTTTCCCCTCCCCCGCCTCCGCCACTGATTATAAAAGAAGCAAAGGTGGAACCGGTCGAAGAGCCGGAAGAAAAAACGCTTACGGAACCGGAACCCAAACGGGAAATAATTGTTGAGCGCGATTTTAAGGAGCAGGATGTCTCAAGAATGCCCGCTCCGCCCCCTCCGATGAAACCGAAAAAGGTTGCTCCCGCTCCCAAACCTGCGCCTAAGCCGGCGCCGCAACCGGTAGCTCCCGTGGTGGTTTCGACTAATAAGAAGGTTAAAAAGCCTTTACCCAAACCTGTACCGACAAAGGTGGTGTCCGATCAGGAGTTTCAGAAGGTTGCTCCGGAGTTCAAACAGGTTGCACCTGTCGTTATCGTGAAGCAAATGGTGGAGCCGGAAAAACCGGCGCCGCCCCGGCCTGTTCAGCCCGCAGTTTCTGCACCTCAGGAAAAAGTAAAAGCGCCTGTTGCTCCAACCGTACCGGAAGCGCGGCAAACTCCGGCCGCACGTACAGAGGTGGCGAAATCCGTATCAGCCATGGCAACCGCCGAAACTGGGGGGGCAATAATAAAAATCGATTCGGTAATTGTCGCAAAGGGAGAAACACTTTTTGGAATCATAAGGAGGCTTGGCATTAGCCGCAAACGACTCCCTTCGATGGCCGTGGCCGCATTTCAAGCGAATCTTCAGGCATTTATACATCACAACATCAACCTGCTTAAAGCCGGAGCGACGCTGAAACTGGACAACCTGGAAAAAATCGCCAAGCAACTTACCCCTGCTGAAATCCACGATATGCTGTACGGCCCCAAGAAAAAAAACGCGTCAATAATGAAGCGACGGCCGGTATCCCTTCTCACTCTGCCGTCCGTAAAGCCGATAGCAACGGAGGAAATATACGCTTTTCTTGAAAAGTGGAAAAAGGACTGGATGAGCGGCAACGAAGAATCACTCGCGGCGGATTACGGAGAAGGCTTCAGGGATTCGCGCGGAAGAAGCAAACCGGAATTTCTCGCCAGAAGGTTCGCCTTTAACGCCGGCAAAAAGAACATCAAGCTGACTTTTGAAAACATATCCATATTCCGAGGCGGGAATTATGTTTCGGTTTATTTCAACCAGACTTTTTCCAGCAATACTTACCTCTCGGCGGGACTGAAAAGGTTAAAGCTCATCAAACCCGATGAGGGATTAAAAATAGTCGGCGAAGAATTTTTGCACAACCGGGCGGTAAGCGGCAAACATTCGTGGAATGTATATCTGACATACGCTGACAGTCTCGAAACAGCAAAGCAAAATATCGCCAACCTCCGCGCCGCCGGGTTTGAAGCGTTCGAAGCGGAAACTTTGCTGAACATGGACGGAGCAGGATACAGGATTCTTGTCGGCCGGGCAGGCACAAAAACGCAGGCCCGCAGGATGGTGAGAAACCTTAAAAGCAGAACCAGCCTTTTCGCGCGCGTCGTTTCGCTTCCGTTCTCCATCCGGGCGGGCGTTTATGAAACCCGCCGTGATGCGGCCAATGAAATGCAGAGACTTGCCGGGAAGGGGCTTTCCCCTTACCTTATGGAAACGAGCCAAAACGGCAAACAGAAGTTCGGTGTTTATCTTGGCGCTTTCGGAACGCGCCTCACTGCGAAAAAAGCGCTGGCGAAGATAGAAGACGAACCGGGCTTTATAATCACCACACCATAGGAGAATAAGTTGAAAAAAATAACACCGTTCAGGGGGCTAAGATACAACCCTGAAATTGCAGGCGACCCGACTAATCTGCTGGCTCCGCCGTATGACGTCATACCGCCGGAACTGCAGGAAGAGCTGTACGGCAAAAGCCCCTATAACATCGTTCGCCTTATTCTAGGCAAACGTTACGACAACGATTCCGACTCCGACAACAGATACACCCGATCCGCAGAAGAGATCAACAGGTGGATAAAAGACGGC
>JAJRYM010000265.1 GCA_024275775.1 Nitrospirota bacterium | reverse complement strand
GTGGAGCACGACAGGGATACCGTAATGGCGGCCGACTGCGTGGTCGATATCGGGCCGGGGGCGGGCGTGCACGGCGGTGAGATAGTCGTAAAGGGAACGCCGGCGGAGATTATGAAAAGCCGAAAATCGGTTACCGGCAAATATCTTTCCCGCAAACTTTCCATCCCGGTGCCGAAAAAACGGCGCAAAGGAAACGGGCTTGCCGTTACGGTCGTCGGCGCGGTCCACAACAACCTCAAGAATATCAGCGTGAAATTCGGGCTTGGGAAATTCATCTGCGTTACCGGCGTATCCGGCTCCGGCAAAAGCTCGCTCGTTATCGACATTCTCTATAAAGCGCTTTCGCGCGAGGTTTACGGCTCCCGCGATTATCCGGGAAAACATAAAAAGATAAAAGGGCTGGCCGGTATAGACAAGATCGTCGATATAGATCAGTCCCCGATTGGGAGAACGCCGAGGTCGAATCCGGCCACGTATACCGGCACTTTTACGCCTATAAGGGAGCTGTTCGCGAAAGTGCCGGAAAGCCGGCAGAGGGGATATAAGCCGGGGCGGTTTTCGTTTAACGTGAAAGGCGGGCGGTGCGAAGCTTGCCGGGGCGACGGCATCATCCGCATAGAGATGCACTTCCTGCCGGACGTTTACGTCACCTGCGAGCTGTGCAAAGGCAAACGGTTCAACCGCGAAACGCTGGACGTTCACTACAAGGGAAAAACCATCACCGACGCGCTGGAGATGACGGTGGAGGAAGCACTCGATTTCTTCAGCCCGGTACCGATAATAAAAAACAAGCTACAGACCATTTACGACGTCGGGCTCGGTTACATCAAACTGGGACAGCCCGCCACCACGCTATCCGGCGGGGAGGCGCAGAGAGTAAAACTTTCGCGCGAGCTTTCCAAGCGAGGCACCGGCAGTACGGTTTACATACTCGACGAACCGACCACCGGACTGCATTTCGACGATATCCGAAAACTGCTAAGCGTACTTAATCGGCTGGTGGACGCCGGCAACACCGTAATCGTAATTGAGCATAACCTCGACGTGATAAAAACCGCCGACTGGATAATAGACCTCGGCCCCGAAGGAGGCGACGCGGGAGGCTTCATCGTGGCCGAAGGAACCCCCGAAAAAGTGTCAGCCTCGAAAGATTCCTACACCGGCAGATACCTTAAGGAAGAGCTGTCAGTCTAATACCATCTCGGGAAAATCTATTTGTGTTTGAACTTTGCGAAATATCTATCAATTTCTCGCGTTAATGCAATGCCGACTCTTTCAAAGCATTGTAATAAATCTTGATATGCTCCTTCTCCCCCTAAAAAATCCCAAAATTCTTCTGCAACCATTAGCTCAGAGTCTAAATCTAACATGCCAGCCATTGTCCATCGGCTATATGGCTTTGGCTCATAAGGATTGTACGGAATGGCGATCATGGTATTCACTTTTGCTTTGGGATTATTCGCCAATATAACACCAACCCATTCAAGCAGGGTTCGCTTAAATTCTCTAAATCCACCTTTATTAGGTTTGGCAGTTTTGATATCTATTAGGAAAATTTCTCCGGCTTCATCCTTGAGCATAATATCAACCTTGGTTGGTTTTACTGTGTGCATAACACCTTGTTGCGCGACCTTTCTAATCATTTCTGTTTCTTTTTCTTTATCAGGTTTGGCATGTGCAGCGGTTAGATTGTCCATGATTCTCTGAATGACAGATTGTGCTTTTTCGCTTATTTGCTTTCCTGCAATTTGCTGACATTCGGCCATTATAAATTTCTTTTTTGCTAGCACCAAAGCGACAGGTTCAAAAATACTGGTTCCAAAATTCGTATTTAATGAATGGATAAAAGAAAATAAAGCCATTCTATCTTTTCCCAATAGCCTTGTATGGAATGGCATGTAAGCCGGTTCTGGATTATAATTTTGAAACTTTCTCCTTAAGGCACTTTTTAAAATGTCCTCTATTTCTTCTATTCTTTTTTTGCTTAATCCCATATTACTTCACTCTTAAGTGGAAAATAGTTTCAGAATATGCCCCTTTATCTCTTTCTGTGCGGTTTAAAACCGGGCGCTTAAAGCGGTTGATTATTTCCATTCCAGCTTGTTTTGCAATGTCCGGATATAGGTTCCATTTGTCATTTGCGACAAGAAAAATATTTGCATTATCAGACAAGAATATTTTGCAATTATTCAAAACTGACGCGATGCCTTGGACATAGCTTTTTCTGGCTTCTGCTCCTTGTCCTGATTAAAGCGGGCCGATCTCCAATTCATCTTGTCGATGGAACCCAAAAAGGTCATAAGCATACGCATGTTGCTCATGATAGTTAATCAATCCCACATAAGGAGGAGACGAAAAAATACCCGATATTTTTTATTCCCCATGATCTTGGCAAATTCAGAATTTTTCTGTTCAACTTCTTTGAAAATATCTATTCGTCTCGAATCCCCTGTAAGACAGAGTTGATGGGTGTCTGTTCTCAAAGCGTTGAACTGCTTTAGACGATTATATGTGTCATTTGAATACCTTCGCCACCAGTTTAAGATTGAAAATAATGGTTTGCAAATCTTCCCATGTTTTTTGCAGTAATAGGTTGTTAGAACAGGTTGTTTTAATGTTGCCAGATCAGAATGCGTAGTTGCTCTACATGAGCGGATTGTGCGGCTTAATATTATATTGATAATCTTTCGTAAGTTTGCATCCTGAATATTATTAATTAATCCAAAAACAAAATCGATTTCTTCTCGTATTGGTTGTATATACCATTTATCCAGAAAAGATTTATTGGATTGTTGTTGTAATTTGATTTCAACCCGTGAGATCAGGTTTTTATAAATTTTATAAAATTCGTTTTCTTTGTTTCTCGCATAACTATTTTCATTAATAAGATTATGTCTAACTTTAAATTTGTATTCAGGTGAAGGAAAATTTTTCTTATTGAACTTATTTAATTCTTCCAGCAGGATATTTTCAAGATAGATTGCTTTGGAATCTGCAAGAAAATATTCTAAGGCTTTAGTCATTTTATCAATTTCATGTTTCAATGCTGTTAGATCATGTTGCTCTATTTTGATATTACTGATCAAAACATTAAATGGTGAAACATCTATTCCAATTGCGTGCATGCCAAGCTCATTTGCCTGAACAAGAGTTGTGCCGCTACCACAAAAAGGATCAAGAATAATATCGCCATGGTGGAAGTAGACTTCTTTTTTAAAATTGTCAGTATGGTCGTCTAAAAAATATTCTACTAATTGTGGAATGAACTTCCCCTTATATGGGTGGAGACGATGAACATGTTTTGTGGTTTCATATTCTTTGCATTGTTCGAATGATAATGTCCAATTCAGATCATTGCCCAGCTTCTTTTTCCATGTTTGTTCACGTTCAGGGTGGTATGAATTGTAGTATCTTACGAGGTCTTCTTTTGCCACTTGTATAGTTCCATTAGTTTGAAATTTTCTGATCCTCCCGTATTGCACGAGATATGAAATATTCGAAGTGGAAATAGTCCTGTTCAAATATTGAGAAGCAAACTTGCATGCCTGATTTACAGTAAATAATTCCAATTTTTCTTTTGTAATAGTCTGAGAGTTGTCATTAGTATCGTAAGGCATTGAATTGCTTTCCTTTGTAGATTTCCCTGATCTTCATTACTACTAGTTTAATCCCAAACATAACTTTTGCGGAATAATGGGGTGAAGTTTATCCTTCATAATTGTAATTATTCTAGAATATCGGCTGTTGATTTACCATTTTTAAACTGGAAGGAACATGAAAGAAAAAGAATTGGCCGCGCCTGTGCGGAATGTGAAGATGGTGGTGGAGTACGACGGCACGAACTACGCCGGGTGGCAGTCGCAGATAAACGCTCTTGCGATACAGGACATTATCGAGCCGAAACTTTCCGCGCTGGCGTGCCGGAAGGTGCATATACTTGCGTCCGGCCGGACAGACGCGGGAGTGCACGCGCTGGGGCAGGTGTTCAACGTGAAAGCTCCTTTCCCGGTGGACGACGACAGGCTTATGCGCATCCTCAACTCGCGCCTGCCGAACGACATCTCCATCAAATCGGCCGAAACGGTGCCGATGAATTTCCACTCCATACGGGACGCCGTAAGCAAGAAGTATCGCTACTTTCTTTACAACAGCAGAGACCCGAGCGCGTGGCTTGCGCGGACGTCGTGGTTTTTCCCGGCGGAGCTGGATATCGACCGCATGAAAGAGGCTGTGCGCTATTTCATCGGGAAACACGATTTCACATCCTTTATGGGAAAGAATAGTTCGGTAAAAACAACCGTAAGGAATATACTTTCATTCGATATCACGAAAGATGAAAGGGGAATGATTATTTTTGAGATAGTGGGCGAAGGCTTTCTGCGCCACATGGTGCGCAACCTCGTCGGCACCCTTACCGACATAGGGCGCGGGCGGATGGCGCCGGACGACATCCCGAAATTGATCGCAAAGCGGGACAGGTCGCAAGCCGGCCCGACGGCGGCCGCGCGGGGGCTTTTCCTCGTTGAGGTGAATTACAAATGATTAAGCCGTCGCGGGAAGAGTTCCTGAAACTGAGTGGGCAGGGGAATCTCATCCCGATATATTTGGAAATACTGGCCGACCTGCAAACGCCCGTCGGCGCGTTCATGAAGATAGCGGAAAAATCCCGATACGCCTACCTGCTGGAAAGCGTGGAGGGCGGGGAGAAATGGGGGCGGTATACTTTCATCGGGGCCGACCCGAAGCTGGT
>JAJRYM010000264.1 GCA_024275775.1 Nitrospirota bacterium | reverse complement strand
GAAGAGAGGGAAGCGCTTGAAACAGAGCTTGCGGCGCTACAACGCGCACTTACAGAAAAAGCACTGAAACTTCATTCCAAACGTATGGAAGGAATACCTGTTTTCAGGAAAGCGGTAATGCGCGAGCTCAGGGAATTAAACTTTGAAAAAGCGGAATTCGAGGTGAATATCAACCTGCCGGAAGCTTCGCAGGAATCCGGCTGTCAGCTGGACGGACAGTACCGAAAAATATTCTCACACGGATTCGGCGAGTTCCAGTTCCTCATATCGACTAACCCCGGCCAACCTCCCCGTCCGCTCGCCAAAATCGCTTCAGGCGGCGAAATATCTCGCATAATGCTCGGCATAAAATGCGCCACGGGAAAAGCCCAGCCTGTGCCTGTTCTGGTATTCGATGAGATAGACGCCGGCATTGGCGGCAAAACGGCCGACATGGTTGGCGAAAAACTCAAAAGACTCTCAAAAAACTGCCAGATATTCTGTATCACGCATCTCCCGCAAATAGCCCGCCAGGCCGACCAGCACTTCGTTGTGGAAAAAAATACGCGAAACGGAAACACCTGCGTCTCCATACGCAGGCTGGAAGGAGAAGAGCGCGTTGAAGAACTGGCGCGCATGCAGGCAGGAAAGACGGTTACGGACGCGGCCCGCAAACACGCTCGCGAAATGATAGCAAGCTGATACTTCTCTCCGGTTGATGTTTTAACTTTCATCTGCAAAACTGCCTTCATGAAGAGAGGAAGACAGAAACTCGGCCAGCATTTCCTGAAAGATGCCGGCATCGTAAGCCGGATAATCGAGGTGGCCGATATAGGAAAAACGTCCGACGTACTGGAAATCGGCCCTGGGCGCGGCGCCCTTACCGGGCAACTGTATGGTGCCGCAAGGAGCCTTACCCTGATTGAACCCGATCCGATACTCGCGGAAAGAATCGCAAGCGATTTCCCCGAAGCGATAGTTATCCAAAAAAGAGCTGAAGCGGTGGATTTTTCGGAACTTGGAAGCGAACTGGTTGTTGTCGCAAACCTCCCCTATTACGCCTCGGTGCGAATCTTCAAACATTGCGTTAAAAATAAAAAATCAATCTCACGTATGATTTTAATGTTTCAAAAAGAGGTCGGCCAAAGACTCACCGCCGAGCCGGGGCGAAAGAGCTACGGCTCGCTATCCCTCTTCTGCCGTTTTCACTGGCAGTCGGAAGAAGTGCTGAAAGTACCGCCGGCATCGTTCGCGCCTCCGCCGAAAGTGGAATCGTCCGTTCTGAAATTTTCACCTCTGAAGAAGCCGCCGGTACATGCGAAGGAAGAGCCTCTTTTCAGGCTTATTCGGGCGGCGTTCACGCACAAACGGCGCACCATGAAAAACAACCTTAAAAGCCTTTACACGGCAGATTCAATAGAGCGCGCCCTGCTCGCTACGGAACTTGAAGATATGGCGAGAGCCGAAACCGTATCGCTGGAACAGTTCGACTGCATGCTGGATATGCTTCGCCCGCTGAATCACGGGTGAAACCGGATTAATGAAGCAGTAATCCGAACCGATTCCACCTGATGCCCGTCGGCAGAATTCGGCTGACATCGCGCGACCAGTAAACTATGAAAGCCCTGCCCAGCACCTCGCTTTCATCCAAAAATCCCCACCAGCGGCTGTCCATGCTGTTTTCCCGGTTGTCCCCCATCATGAAAAGCTTGCCCTGCGGCACAACTACCGGCCCGAAATTATCGCGCGGCTTTATGGGAAAGTAATCATCCCCGTCGTGATGCGTGTAACCGTCATCATGCAGTTGCTTACCGTTTATGAACACTACTCTATCTTTTATTTCAATAGTTTCACCTGGTAAACCTATAACTCGCTTTATGAAATCGCGCGAAGGGTCTTCCGGATATTTGAAGACTATGATTTCCCCGCGTTGCGGCTCCCTGAACTTAAAAACTATTTTATCAACCAGAATCTGGTCGCCGACCAGAAGTGTGTTCTCCATCGAACCGGAAGGGATTCTGAACGCCTGCACTATGAATGTGCGGATAAAAATCGCGAAAATAAGCGCTATCAGAATAGCTTCCGAATATTCCCTGAAAACCGATTTTCTTTTTACCATCACTTTTTCAATACCGCCAGAAAAGCGTCCTGCGGTATTTCAACCCTGCCTATCTGCTTCATCCTCTTTTTACCTTCCTTCTGTTTTTCCAAAAGCTTCCTCTTGCGGGTAATATCGCCGCCGTAGCATTTGGCGGTAACGTTCTTTCGGAGCGCGCGTATATTTTCTCTCGCCACAACTCTTGAGCCGATGGCCGCCTGCACGGCCACATCAAACATCTGCCTCGGTATCATCTCCTTCATGCGCGCAACCACATCCCTTCCGAAAGGGTAAGCTTTGTCCTGATGCACGATAAAACTTAGCGCGTCAACAGGCTCGCCGTTTACAAGGATGTTGAGCTTTTTCAGTTTTGCTTTCCGATAACCGGCCTCTTCGTAATCTACAGAAGCATATCCGCGGGTTGTCGATTTTAACTTATCGAAGAAATCAAGAACAACCTCGTTCAACGGCATAAGATACACAAGCAGAACACGCCCGGAGCTTATGTATTCCATTTTCTCCTGAACGCCGCGCTTTTCCTCCGCCAGCTTGTATATGGCGCCGATATATTCATCGGGCGTGATGATGGTAGCCTTTATCATCGGCTCTTCGATATACATATACTGCGCCGGAAGGTTCGCGGGATTGTCTACCATCAGCTTACTGCCGTCAACCATCGTAACCCTGTAGTTAACCGTGGGCGATGTGGTTATCAGACTCAGCCCGAAATCGCGCTCCAGCCTTTCCTGGACTATTTCCATGTGCAGAAGGCCCAGAAAACCGCACCGGAAACCGAACCCAAGCGCCGCCGATGTTTCCGGTTCGTACCGGAAAGAGGCGTCGTTCAGATGAAGCTTGTCCAACGCTTCGCGAAGCACTTCGTACTTGGCGCCTTCAAGCGGATAAAGCCCGGCGAACACCATCGGCGCCGACTCCTTAAAACCCGGCAGAGCTTTCCCCGTGGGGCGGGCGGCATCCGTAATCGTATCGCCTACGCTTGTATCCGAAACTGTCTTTATGGACGCGGTAAAGAAGACCACTTCGCCGGGTCCCGCCTCCGCCAGATCGACTTCGCTTGGCGTTTGCACGCCCAGTTGAGTAATCTGATAGTCTCTGCCGCCTCCCATAAGCCTGATTTTCATATCGTTTTTCAGAACGCCGTCAAAAATGCGGGTAAGCACCACAACGCCTTTATAGCTGTCGTACCATGAATCGAGCAGAAGAGCCTTGAGCGGCTTGTCTCTGTCGCCCTGCGGCGGAGGGACGTTCTTCACTACCGCTTCAAGCACGTCCTCAACCCCCTGGCCGCTTTTGGCCGACGTGAGGATGGCGGAGGACGGGTCGATGCAAAGGACATCTTCAATCTGATGCTTTACCATTTCCGGGTCGGCCGAAGGAAGATCGATTTTGTTTATCACCGGAAGGACAGCAAGGTTCAGCTCTTCCGCGAGGTACATATTGGCTATCGTCTGGGCTTCAATCCCCTGCGAGGCGTCTATCAAAAGAAGCACCCCTTCGCAGGCGTTAAGGCTTCTGGAAACTTCATAGGAGAAATCGACATGACCCGGAGTGTCGATAAGATTGAGCATATACTCGTTTCCGTCTTTCGCGCGGTAGATGATTCTCACAGCCTGGGCCTTGATGGTAATGCCTCTTTCACGCTCGAGGTCCATCTTGTCGAGAAGCTGTTCCTTCATTTCGCGGTCGCTCACCGCGCCGGTTATGTTCAGAAGCCTGTCGGCCAAGGTGGATTTGCCGTGATCCACATGGGCGATAATCGAGAAATTTCTAATGTTTTTCATAGGAAGCAGGAAATGATACCACAACTGGACCCTGCCGCCTGAAGGCAGGCGCAAAAAGAGTTAACGCGGGCTTTTCTTTACGAAGAATTTAATCTTCTTGCTGTTAAGAATCCTTTTTGTTTTTTCCAACTCATCTTCTCCCTTTATCCCTTCCACCACGACCATTGTGGCCGGAAGTTTTTTCTTTGCCTTCTCCACTTGAGCTTTGATGCCCAGTTTCCCAAGCCCGGAGGCGGCCTCCCCGGCCTTCTTCCCGTTTTGAAATTTTCCGAAATTAAGCCTGTACGTGCCGTCGCCTTCTTTTACGGCTTTTGCTCTGTATCCTTTTTGGACAACCCGCTTCACAACCTCATTAGCCTCTGCCTGCGAACCGTACGGGCCTGCCGAAACCGAATAGCCGGTTACGGAAATAGTCATTTCCCTGTAGGAAGGTTTAAGCCCCAGCGACTTAAGAGAATCCCCCATTTTTTGGGCGTATTTCTTTTTGCTGAAAAT
>JAJRYM010000263.1 GCA_024275775.1 Nitrospirota bacterium | reverse complement strand
CGCGCGAACTGTCGAGGGAAGGAGCGTAGGTGAATATCTTACTTACAGGTTTTCAGCCTTTGCCTCCCACGCAGTGGGTGGCGCGCCCAAGAGATTCGCCCACTCTCGCATCCGCTCCGCGTCTGCTCCATTGGGCTCCACTCGCCTCCTAAGCTCGTCCCGCCAAAGACGGGACTCACTTGCCCTCCCTGTTCGGTCGGCCACGGAGTCTCGGTTTCGAATCCTCTTTCAAAAAACGTAGCCATAAAATACGGCTCTCTTCGAGAACCGTTTTTTATGGCGCGCCCAAGAGGATTCGAACCTCTGACCTCCAGAACCGCAATCTGGCGTTCTATCCAGCTGAACTATGGGCGCCCGTATATCTAGTGAATATATTGTAAAGGCCGCTATGCTAAACAAAAAGCGGTTATTTGGCAAACCGGCTCATTTCCCCGGCGGTTTGTTTATCTCGATGCCGAGCTTCTTGATTTTGTACCATATGCTTCTTTCCGATATGCCAAGCTGTTCGGCCGCACGGTTCTGCCGCCAGCCGTTTCCCTCCAGTGCTTTTCTGATAAGTCTCCTCTCGAAACCGGCTACCATCTCATCCAGCCCGCTCCCGCGCGCCGAGCCGGTTTCGGCAGAGCCGCTTGCCGCACCGCCGAGGTCTTCCAGGCTGATTACATCCTCCTCGGACATCGCAACCGCCCGCTCCACCACGTTTTCCAGCTCGCGTATGTTGCCGGGCCATTCCCGCTCCGCCAGGTAATTAATTCCTGCCCGCTCGATTTCCCTTTCCGGGAGTCCGTTTTCTCCGGCATAGATTTTCTCGAAATGGGCGGCAAGAAGCGGAATATCCTCCCGCCTTTCCGACAGAGGCGGAATATGAATATGAAAAACATTCAGCCGATAAAAAAGGTCTTCCCTGAACCTCTTTTCCTGCACCGCTTTTTCGAGGTCGCTGTTAGTAGCGGCGATTATGCGAATATCCACCTTGCGCGGCGATGCGGCCCCTATCCGCTCCACCTCCCGTTCCTGCAAAACGCGAAGCACCTTCGCCTGCGTGGCGGGCGACATATCGCCGATTTCATCGAGAAAGATAGAGCCGCCGTCGGCCAGCTCGAACTTGCCGGGGCGCGCGGCGACGCCGGTGGCAACCTGTTTTTCAATGCCGAACAACTCCGGTTCGAGGAGGGAATCCGGGATGGCCGCGCAGTTTACCTTGATAAACGGCCCGTCGCTCCTCGGCGAGTTGTAATGCACCGCCTGCGCGAAAAGCTCCTTGCCGGTTCCCGATTCGCCGGTGAAAAGAATGGTCGATTTCGTTGCTATGGCGCGATCGAGAAGCCGGAAAACTTTTTTAAGCGCTTCGGAACGGCCGACGATATTTTCGAACCCGTATTTTGTGGCAAGCCGCTCCCTTAGGCGGAGGTTTTCTTCCCGCAGTTGCGCCTGGCGGATTATTTTATCTATCGTGCTGAAAAGCTCGTCAGGCTGTACCGGTTTGAGAAGGTAATGATAGGCGCCGGCTTTGAGCGCCTCGACGGCGGTTTTTACGTCACGCGAACCGGTGAGAATAACGACCGGCAGGTCGGGGCGCGTTTCGTGAATCCTTTTCATCAGGTCAACGCCGGTCATATCCGAAATAAAGAAATCGAAGATAGCCGCGTGCGGATTTATTTCGTCGATATTTTTTAAAACATCCGCCGGCGTCAGGTGCGGAAAAACTTCCCACTTGCGAAGCCTTAGAAGCTCTTCGAGAGATTTCAGGCTGTTGATGTCGTCGTCAACCGTGATGATTCTCGGCACGTCGGACTGCGTCATCCTGCCCCCTCCCCCGCAGGCGGCAGAGTGAACGTGAAGGAAAAACCTTTCCCCGTATCCGTTTCCACTTTCACCTTCCCGCCGTGCTGTTCCACGATTCTTTTTACAGACGGCAGGCCGAGGCCGACCCCTTTCCTACCTTTTTCCGCCTGAAAATATTCATCGAATATTTTATCCGAAAACTCTTTCGGCATGCCGGCGCCGTTGTCCTTTATCTCGCAGGAAAAAAAGCCGTCGGCCATGCCGGTCGATATCGCCACGGCGGAGGCCGCGTGCTTTACGGCGTTCTGGATGCAGTTGTTCAAAACTCTTTCAATCTGCTTCACATCGCAGTTTACGATTTTTTTAGCCAATATTTCAGCCGGGCGAACTGTATCTTTGCCGTCAACCGAAACCGAGAGCCCTCGAATTTCAATCGGCGGCCGGAAATTCGCCAGCGACTGCCCGATAATTTTGTAGATGTTCACCGGTTCGGAAAAAATTTCCAGCTTTCCCGACTCCAGCTTTGAATAGAGGAGGATATCCTCAACGAACCGGTTTATGCGGTCGGCGGAAGCGG
>JAJRYM010000262.1 GCA_024275775.1 Nitrospirota bacterium | reverse complement strand
TCCACTCTCCCGAAAAAACTGATGCGGCGGGTTAAATTGTACGACCCGGAAATATCCACCACCGTATAAGAGTCCAGCTTTACCCGCTTTGCCGGAAAGGATGAAAAATCGTTGTCAAACCTCGACCCGATATGCGCAACGGAAAGATTTATATTTCCCCCGCCGTCAAAACCGTACCCGGCGGACAGGTTGAATTTATCTTGTGCCCGCCGCAACAGCTCTTCCCCGGTCGCGTTGTCTTTCGTGTCGGAGCGGGTGTAGTTAGCGGTGAGGGTTAAGCTTTCAAACGGGCTGGCGGACAAGAACAGTTCCCATCCGCTCGTTTCAGCCTCGCCCACATTTTTGTATTTAAAGGAGCCGGTATCGAAATCTATAAGGTTGGTAAAATTGTTTCTGAAATAGGTCGCTCCAGACGAAAACCGCCCGCTGAAAAACGATTGCTCAATGCCCGCGTCCCAGCCGGTTGATTTTTCCGGTTCCAGGCTTTCGTTGCCAAAATCTGAAAAACGCTGGAAGAGGGAAGGTATCTTGAACCCGGTGCCGTAGGCCGCCTTCAGTTTCGTGCCGGTGGCGTCCAGAACATAGGCTGTGGTGGCGCGCCATGTGGTTTCCTTCCCGAACCGGCCGTAGTCGTCCACCCGGATACCGAGCGTCGAGAAAAGTGAGTCTATCAATCTCAGCTGGTCCTGCAGAAAATAGGCTGTCGTCCGTTGGGTTTTCTTATCGAACACGCTTGTAAAAACGCCGAAACTGCTTTTAAAGAAACTATCGGAATCGCCGCTTTCCTCTTCCTGTTCGAATCCGGCGGTAAGGGTGTTGGAGTCGCTTATTGAAAAGATGTTCTGCCAATTAAAACGGTTCAGTCTGCTGTTGAAACGGCTTTTTTGGATGTCGTTCGGATGGGCGGCGTCCACGGGGTTGTCTGTATTTCTGTCGTAATCCGTTATTGCGAATCCGAATTTCTGTTCCCAGAAACCGTCGAAAAGTTTCAAGCCGAGTTCCGTTTTAAAAAAAAGTTCCCTGCTGTCGGTGGTGGCGTTCGGGTCGTCTCCGCCCGCCCCTCCGTTGTTGTCGAAATCCGATAAGGTTTTGACGTACCGCAAAACAAGCTCCAGGTTCATATTCTTCAAAACTTCGTAACCGAGTTTTGTGGAGAGGGTCGTGTTACCGTAGCTGTCCTTTTCACTGTTGCCGTCGTTGGCCGAAGCGGCCGAAATGCCGTTCGTATCGAGTCGGGAAGCGCTTACGGAATAGTTCAACTTCCCGGTTCTGCCGGCAAGATTCGCCGTTTCCCTGGATGTATCGAAGGAGCCGCCCTCGGCGGAAACCGTCACGGCAGGCTTCCCTCTGCCCTTTTTTGTGATGATGTTGATAACTCCCCCCATGGCGTCCGACCCGTAAAGCACCGACTGGGGCCCCCGGATAATTTCAATACGCTCTATGTTGTCCGTTGTGAGGTTGGCGAAATTAAACGCACGGGTGGTGGAAATCGGGTCGTTGGCTTCCACGCCGTCTATCAGCACAAGGGTCTGTTCCGACTTTGCTCCCCTTATGAAAACCGATGTCGGCTGTCCCTGTCCGCCCGTCCGGGCTATATCGATAGCGATGACGCTTCTGAGAACATCGGATATATCGGACTTTCCGCTTTTTTTTATTTCTTCGCCGGTGATTACCGTAATGGAGCTGGCGATTTCCCTCGTGGGCGTCTCCGTTCGAGTGGCGGTTACGACCATCTCTTCGAGCGGATAAACCTTTTCGTTATCCTGCCGTCCGTTTTTTTCTCCCGCCGTCGCCGTGCCGGCGATAAGCGCCGGCAGTAACATGGACAGTAAAAAGAATCCCTCTCGTTTCATGCTGTTTTCCTTTCTCCCCCCACGGGGAAAAATGGTTAATTAAATATGTTCGGACAGGTCTCCTGGCTTCCGATCTTCCTACCGGCCGTGCCTTCCCATCCCTTAACGGGGCAGTGGCATAATTGCGGCTTTCGTCACGGTTACAGTCGCGGGGCGGCGGAAGTTTCGCACTTCCTTCCCTTGACCGAACAGTTTTCATACGTTTTTAAAGCTTCTCTTCCGCCGGAAAGCGGAGAGATTTCCTCAAGTGTGGAGATTGTGAAATGCGGAACGAGAGCAAAACGGATTTCATGTTCATGTTCAATCCCCCATGTTCAACGGGGGACGCCGTTTTTCATCCCTTAGTTATGTACGGCCCCAACCGCAACACCGGCGGCATGGCAACCATCTTTTAAGCAGGCCGGTCTTCTGGCTTCCGGATCACACTACCGGCCGCGCCTTCCCGTCCTTTAATGGACAGTGGCTAAATGCGGCTTTCGTTCCCGGTTACAGCGGCGGGTCCGCAACGGATTTTAACCGTTTTCCCTTTTAATGCCGATACGGCAACCTGCGTTTCCGGCATTCCACCCCGGCATGCCGCACAGTCAAGAAGAAACCGTTTTGAAGGAATAATTGAATACGCGGTAAAGCAGGTCTATAATATTTTCATAAAAGGAGTGAATAACACCCCCGGTTTTTTCGCACGCATGATTTTCCACCGCGCCACACGGGGGTAAGGTGAGAACTGTTTGAACAACCGCTTTGCCAGGAGATGCGTCATGTTGAAAAGAATTTCAGAGAAAACCTTCTTGCTCTTCGCTTTTGTTTTCGTCGCCCAGTTCGTGTTTCCGGTATCTTCATCGGCTTCCTCGCGAGAGTTCGGAGATAACGGCTATGTTACGGCGGCTAACTGGTTTACGCCCGAAAAATCGTCCGACAGCGGGGAGGGAGCGTCTATCAATATAACTTTTCCGAAAGAGGGCGATGTTCTTCCGGCGGGCAAAAAAGTTTTAGTCAAATACGATGTGAATCCGGGCTCGAAAGGAGACCACT